>NZ_JBMNDS010000005.1:0-160574 GCF_052543295.1 Streptomyces sp. SAS_270 | reverse complement strand
CTACCCCCCCCCCCCCCCCCCCCCCCCCCCCCCCCCCCCCCCCCCCCCCCCCCCCCCCCCCCCCCCCCCCCCCCCCCCCCCCCCCCCCCCCGGCCCCGCCCGCAGCCGTGGTCAGCGGGTGGGTGTCGCCGCCTCCTCCTCGTAGGTCTCGGCGGCGGGCTCGCTCTGCGGGGCCGGGCGTACGGCCACCGCCCGGCACGCGTCCCAGGCGGCCACCGCGGCCACCACGAGGGCCACGGCACCGGAGGCGGCGAAGCACAGGGCGAGGGGAGCCCGCCCGATCAGCAGACCCATGACCGCGGCGCCGCCCGAAGTACCGGCGTTGACCGCGGCGTTGACCCAGGCTCCGGCCTGGGTGCGAAACCCGTCCCCGGCGGCCTCGTCGGCGACGAGGTAGGCCGTGGTCAGGGCCGGTGCGACGAAGAACCCCGCGCAGGCCACCGCCGCGACCAGCGTGCCGAGGCCCGGCGCGAGGCCGGCGAGGACCGTGGCGAGACCGAGGCCGAGGGCCGTCAGCGACAGCCGGGCCCGGGCGCCGATACGCCAGTGGACGGCGCCGTTGAGCAGACCGCCGACCGCGCTGCCGGCGGACAGAGCGGCGAGCACCCAGGCCACGGTGTCGTCGCCCCGGTGCCGTTGCCCGGCGAAGGCCAGCACCAGCAGGTCGATGCCGCCGAGGGCGATCCCGACACCGGCGGCCACCAGGACGGGGCCCCGCAGCGCACGGGCGGCGCCCCGGCGGCCGGGCTTCGCGGACTTCGCCCGCGCCGCGGCGGGCCCGATGTTCCGTACCGCCGGGGAGCCGACGAAGGCGACCGTGCCGACCGCGACGAGCAGTGCGCTCAGCGCCACACCGGCCGCCGGGGGCGCGACCTGGACCACGACACCGACCAGCAGCGGACCGGAGACGAACAGCAGCTCCTCGGCGACCCCGTCGAGGCTGTACGCGCGCTGCAACAGCTGCCGGTCGGGCACGAGTTCGCTCCACACGGAGCGCATCGTGGGGCCGAGCGGCGGGGGAACGGCGCCCGCGGCGACGGCCAGGACGACCACCACGGCAGGCGGTGCGCCCGGGCGCCAGGCGACCGCGGCGAGCGTCCCGAGGAGCCCGGCGAAGAGGAGGGCGAGGGGGACGAGGGCCCGGCGCGGGCCGTAGCGGTCGACGAGCGCCGCCCGTGCCGGTGACAGCAGGACGGTCAGGGCGCCGAACAGCGCCATCACCGTTCCGGCGAGGGCGTACGACCCGGTGGCCCGGGTCACGGTGAGCATCACGGACAGGGAGACGATTCCGTACGCCAGCCTGCCGACGAGGGCGACGGTGAAGGTGCGGCGGGCGTGCGGGATGCGCAGGACGGCGGCGTACGAGGGCCGCGCGGAGGGCGCAGACATGGGTGGGGTTCCTCAACTGGAGGCGGGACAGGGGACGCCGGGGTGCCGCGCCGGCTACGGCCTGTTGCCGTTTCGCCGTGCGCGGGCCTGGGCGGGCCCTATGCCACGAGGAGGAACATGTGCGTCAACGTACCAGGGGGGTAGGGGAGTTGGCCACGGGTGCCGGGATGGGCGTCAGAGGTTTTCGCCCCCTCCGCCCCTACCCGTCCCGTCGTCCTGGGGGCTGCGCCCCCTCTCCCCCGCTTTCGACCTGAACGGCCCCGTCCTCAAACGCCGGACGGGCTGAAAGCCTCGCCCTAGGACCCTTCCGTAAGCCCTGCCACCAGTTCGTCCGCCGCCCGGTACGGGTCCAGCTCCCCCGCCACGATGCGCTCCGCCAGGGCGCTCAGGCGGCGGTCGCCGTGCAGGTCGCCGATGCGTTCGCGCAGGGCGGTGACGGCGATGGTCTCGACCTCGGTCGAGGCCCTGGCGCGGCGCCGCTCGGTGAGGACGCCGTGCTCCTCCATCCAGGCGCGGTGCTTCTCGAGGGCCTCGACCACCTCGTCGATGCCCTCGCCGCGCGCCGCGACCGTCTTGACGATCGGAGGGCGCCAGTCGCCGGGCCCGCGGGACTCGCCGAGGCCGAGCATGTGGTTCAGCTCGCGCGCGGTGGCGTCGGCGCCGTCGCGGTCGGCCTTGTTGACGACGTAGACGTCACCGATCTCCAGGATGCCGGCCTTGGCGGCCTGGATTCCGTCGCCCATCCCGGGGGCCAGCAGGACGACGCTCGTGTCCGCCTGGGACGCGATCTCGACCTCCGACTGGCCGACACCGACCGTCTCGACCAGGATCACGTCGCAGCCCGCCGCGTCCAGGACGCGGATCGCCTGCGGGGCGGCCCAGGCGAGGCCGCCGAGGTGGCCTCGGGTGGCCATGGAGCGGATGTACACGCCGGGGTCGGAGGCATGATCCGACATCCGGACGCGGTCGCCGAGCAGCGCGCCGCCGGAGAACGGGGACGACGGGTCGACGGCGAGCACGCCGACCCGCTTCCCCTGCCGCCGGTACGCGCTGACCAGCGCCGAGGTGGACGTCGACTTGCCGACGCCCGGCGATCCGGTGAGCCCGACCACGTAGGCGTTGCCCGTGAGGGGCGCGAGCGTCTCCATGACCTCGCGCAGTTGCGGGGCCGCCCCCTCCACCAGGGAGATCAGCCGGGCCACGGCCCGCGGCCGGCCTTCCCTGGCCTGGGCCACCAGTGAGGAGACGTCCTGCATCACAGCTCCGTTCAGTCGTGTTCGGTCAGCGGCGGGAGATGAAGCCCGTGTCAGGCCTTGGGTACCCGCACGATGAGCGCATCACCCTGGCCGCCGCCACCGCACAGCGCGGCCGCGCCGACTCCACCGCCGCGCCGCTTCAGTTCGAGCGCGAGGTGCAGCACGAGCCGGGCGCCCGACATGCCGATCGGGTGGCCGAGGGCAATGGCCCCGCCATTGACGTTCACCTTTTCCGTGGACACGCCGAGGTCCTTCATTGACTGCACGGCGACCGCGGCGAAGGCCTCGTTGATCTCGATGAGGTCGAGATCCTCGACCTCGATTCCCTCCTTCTTCAAGGCGTGCTGGATCGCGTTGGAAGGCTGGGACTGCAGCGAGTTGTCGGGACCCGCGACGTTGCCGTGCGCGCCGATCTCCGCGATCCACTCCAGGCCGAGCTCCAGCGCCTTGGCCTTGCTCATCACGACCACGGCAGCGGCGCCGTCCGAGATCTGCGAGGAGGTGCCGGCGGTGATCGTGCCGTCCTTGGTGAAGGCGGGGCGCAGCTTGCCGAGGGACTCGGCGGTCGTCTCGGCGCGGATGCCCTCGTCCTTGCTGAAGACGACGGCCTCGCCCTTGCGCTGCGGGATCTCGACGGGGGTGATCTCCGCCTCGTAGATGCCGTTCTTCTGGGCGGCGGCCGCGCGCTGGTGGGAGAGCGCGGCGAACTCGTCCTGCGGGGCGCGCTGGATGCCGAGGCGCGTGTTGTGCTTCTCCGTCGACTCGCCCATGGCGATGTTCTCGAAGGAGTCGGTGAGACCGTCGTACGCCATGGCGTCGATCATCTGCACCGCGCCGTACTTGTAGCCCTCACGGGACTTCGGCAGCAGGTGCGGCGCGTTGGTCATGGACTCCTGGCCGCCGGCGACGACGATCTCGAACTCGCCGGCGCGGATCAGCTGGTCGGCGAGCGCGATGGCGTCGAGCCCCGACAGACACACCTTGTTGATCGTGAGCGCGGGGACGCTCATCGGGATGCCGCCCTTGACCGCGGCCTGGCGTGCCGGGATCTGCCCCGCCCCGGCCTGGAGCACCTGGCCCATGATCACGTACTGCACCTGGTCGCCACCGATGCCCGCACGGTCGAGGGCGGCCTTGATCGCGAATCCTCCGAGGTCGGCGCCGGAGAAGGACTTGAGGGAGCCTAGAAGCCGGCCCATCGGGGTGCGGGCACCCGCGACGATCACCGAGGTCGTGCTGTTCGTACCGGACATGAGGTGCGATCCCCTTTCAGCTTGCACAGCTGAGGAGTGAACGAGGGTTTACTGGAAATGTACTGAGCGGTACGCCACCCGTCATCGGGCTGTAGGTGTGATCGCGCGCACGTTGCGTAACCACCTCCGGAGCGCTGCACTGTCTCCATGCTGACGCGAATCGACCACATCGGGATCGCCTGCTTCGACCTCGACAAGACCGTCGAGTTCTACCGGGCGACATACGGCTTCGAGGTGTTCCACTCCGAGGTCAACGAGGAGCAGGGCGTCCGTGAGGCCATGCTCAAGATCAACGAGACGTCCGACGGCGGCGCCTCCTACCTCCAGCTCCTGGAGCCGACCCGCGAGGACTCCACCGTCGCGAAGTGGCTGGCCAAGAACGGTGAGGGTGTCCACCACATCGCTTTCGGCACGGCGGACGTGGACGCCGAGGCCGCCGACATCAAGGACAAGGGCGTACGTGTCCTCTACGAGGAGCCGCGCAAGGGGTCCATGGGGTCCCGGATCACCTTCCTGCACCCCAAGGATTGTCATGGCGTTCTGACAGAACTGGTCACTTCGGCGCCGGTTGAGTCACCTGAGCACTGACCCTCGTACATATGGGCCGGTAGGGTTGGGGTCGGCCGTCGCCTTCGCGGGGCGGCCCGGGTCCTTTCCACCAGGATCCGAGGGCCGGGGTCCAGGTTTCGGGGGACGAGCGTCGGGGCAGCAGCCCGTGCTCCGCCATTGATCTGACACCATTCCCCGGGGGCCCCGTTCGGCGGATGAACGGAGCTCGTTCGGAAAGACTTGCGACCAGGGGACGGATGGGACCGCGCAGTGCGGGGCTACGAACGCCAGGAGCGAGAGCCGGCGGCTGACGTCGACCACCTCTCTCGGTTCGAGGCCGAGATGGAACGGCTGAAGACCGAGCGGGAGAAGGCCGTCCAGCACGCCGAGGACCTCGGTTATCAGGTCGAGGTGCTGCGCGCCAAGCTGCACGAGGCGCGCCGCAGTCTGGCGACCCGGCCTGCCTACGACACCGCGGACATCGGCTATCAGGCCGAGCAGCTGCTCCGCAACGCGCAGATCCAGGCCGAGCAGTTGCGCGCCGACGCCGAGCGGGAGCTGAGCCAGGCCCGCGCGCAGACGCAGCGCATCCTCCAGGAGCACGCCGAGCAGGCCGCCCGCCTGCAGGCGGAGCTGCACCAGGAGGCTGTCACCCGCCGCCAGCAGCTCGACCAGGAGCTGTCCGAGCGCCGGCAGACCGTCGAGTCGCACGTCAACGAGAACGTGGCATGGGCCGAGCAGCTGCGCGCCCGCACCGAGTCGCAGGCCCGCCGTCTCCTCGAGGAGTCCCGCGCCGAGGCCGACCAGGCGCTGGCGGCCGCCCGTGCGGAGGCCGAGCGGGTCGCCGCGGAGGCCCGGCAGCGGCTGACGAACGACGCGGAGAGCGCCCGCTCCGAGGCCGAGGCGCTGCTGCGCCGGGCCCGTACGGACGCGGAGCGGCTGCTGAACGCGGCGTCCACGCAGGCCCAGGAGGCCACGGACCACGCCGAGCAGCTGCGCAGTTCCACGGCGACGGAGTCGGACTCCGCCCGCCGTCAGGCCACCGAGCTGAGCCGGGCCGCCGAGCAGCGGATGACCGCGGCCGACACGGCGCTGCGCGAGGCTCAGGCGGAGGCGGAGAAGGTCCTCGCCGAGGCGAAGGAGGCCGCGGCCAAGGCCCTGTCGAGCGCCGAGGCCGCGAACGAGACGCGTACGCGTACGGCGAAGGAGCAGGTCGCCCGGCTGGTCAGCGAGGCCACCAAGGAGGCCGAGACCACCAGGTCCGAGGCGGAGCAGATCGTCGCGGACGCGCGTGCCGAGGCCGAGAAGATCACCGCGGAGGCCGCGGAGAAGGCCCGCAGTCTCACCGCCGAGGAGACCGCATCCCAGCTGTCCAAGGCGGCCAGGACCGCCGAGGACGTACTGAACAAGGCGTCGGAGGACGCCAAGAAGACCACCAAGGCGGCCTCCGAGGAGGCCGAGCGGATCCGCTCGGAGGCGGAGGCCGAGGCGGACAGGCTGCGGGCCCAGGCGCACGACATCGCCGAGGAGCTCAAGGGCGCGGCCAAGGACGACACCAAGGAGTACCGCGCCAAGACCGTCGAGCTGCAGGAGGAGGCGCGCAGGCTGCGCGGTGACGCCGAGCAGCTGCGGGCCGACGCGGTCGCCGAGGGCGAGCGCATCCGCTCCGAGGCCCGCCGTGAGGCCGTACAGCAGATCGAGGAGGCGGCCAGGACCGCCGAGGAACTGCTGGCGAAGGCGAAGGCGGACGCCGACGAACTGCGCACGACGGCGACGGCCGACAGCGAGAAGGTCCGCACCGAGGCCATCGAGCGCGCCACGACGCTGCGCCGGCAGGCCGAGGAGACGCTGGAGCGCACCCGCAGCGAGGCGGAGCGGCACCGCGCCGAGATCGTCGAGCAGGCCGAGGGCATCAAGGCGGACGCCGAGCGGGCCGCCGAGGGGCTGCGCGAGGACACCGAGCGGGCCATAGCGGCCCGGCAGGCCGAAGCGGCCGAGGGGCTGACCCGGCTGCACACGGAGGCCGAGGAGCGTCTCGCCGCCGCCGAGCAGGCGCTGACGGACGCGCGTGCGCAGGCCGAGCGGATCCGCCGCGAGGCCGCCGAGGAGAGCGAGCGGCTGCGCTCGGAGTCCGCCGAGCGGATCCGGGCGCTGCAGGCGCAGGCCGAGGCGGAGGCCGAGCGGCTGCGCAACGAGGCCGCGGCGGACGCGTCCGCGTCGCGGGCCGAGGGCGAGAGCATCGCCGTACGGCTGCGTTCGGAGGCCGCGGCGGAGGCCGAGCGGCTGAAGTCGGAGGCCCAGGACTCCGCCGACCGGGTACGGACCGAGGCGCAGGCCGCGGCCGAGCGGCTGGCGACCGAGGGCGCCGAGACGCTGGCGGCCGCGCAGGAGGAGGCCGCCCGGCGCCGCCGCGAGGCCGAGGAGCTGCTCGGTTCGGCGCGGCAGGAGGCCGACCAGGAGCGCGAGCGGGCCCGCGAGCAGAGCGAGGAGCTCCTCGCGTCGGCGCGCACCCGGGTCGAGGAGGCGCAGACCGAGGCCGTACGGCTGGTCGAGGAGGCCGACCGGCGGGCGACCGAGATGGTCACGAGCGCCGAGCAGACCGCGCAGCAGGTGCGGGACGCGGTGGCCGGGCTGCACGAGCAGGCGCAGGAGGAGATCGCGGGTCTGCGCAGCGCCGCCGAGCACGTGGCGGAGCGCACCCGGACCGAGGCGCAGGCGGAGGCGGACCGGGTTCGCGCCGACGCGTACGCGGAGCGGGAGCGGGCCACCGAGGACGGCAACCGCATCCGGCGCGAGGCGAACGAGGAGTCGGAGGCCGCCAAGGCCCTTGCGGAGCGCACGGTTTCGGATGCGATCGCCGACTCCGAGCGGATGCGTTCGGAGGCCTCCGAGTACGCCCAGCGGGCGCGTACGGAGGCGTCGGACGCCATCGCGAACGCCGAGCAGGACGCCTCGCGCACCCGCGCGGACGCCCGGGACGACGCGAACCGGATCCGTTCGGACGCGGCGACGCAGGCGGACACGCTCATCACCGAGGCGCGCTCCGAGGCGGAGCGGCTGACGACCGAGACGGCCGTGGAGGCCGAGCGCGTGCGGGCCGAGTCCGTCGCGAAGGCCGAGCAGCTCATCTCGGACGCGGCCGGGGACGCGGAGCGGCTGCGTGCCGAGGCCGCCGACACGGTGGGCTCCGCGCAGCAGCACTCCGAGCGGATCCGCGCCGAGGCGGAGCGGGTGAAGTCCGAGGCCGCGGCGGAGGCCGAGCGGCTCACGTCGTCCGCGCGCGAGGAGGCGGAGCGGACGCTCGACGAGGCGCGCCAGGAGGCCAACAAGCGGCGCTCCGAGGCGGCCGAGCAGGTCGACAAGCTCATCTCGGAGACGGCGGTCGAGGCCGACAAGCTGATCTCCGAGGCGCAGCAGGCCGCCCTCAAGACGACCGCGGACGCCGAGGCGCAGGCCGACACGATGGTGGGTGTCGCCCGGGGCGAGGCGGAGCGGCTGGTCTCCGAGGCGACGGTCGAGGGCAACACACGGGTGGAGCGGGCCCGCACGGACGCCGACGAGCTGCTGGTCGGCGCGCGCCGGGACGCGACCGCGATAAGGGAGCGCGCGGAGGAGCTGCGCGACCGCATCACGACGGAGATCGAGGAGCTGCACGAGCGGGCCCGCCGCGAGTCCGCCGAGACGATGAAGTCGGCGGGCGAGCGCTGCGACGCGCTGGTCAAGGCCGCCGAGGACCAGCTCGCCGAGGCCGAGGCGAAGGCGAAGGACCTGGTGTCGGAGGCCAACTCCGAGGCGAGCAAGGTGCGCATCGCCGCCGTCCGCAAGGCCGAGGGGCTCCTCAAGGAGGCCGAGCAGAAGAAGAGTTCGCTCGTCGCCGAGGCGGAGAAGATCAGGCACGAGGCGATTCAGGAGGCCAAGGCCGCGGTCGAGGAGGGCCGGCGGGACCTGGAGGTGCTGGTCCGCCGCCGCGAGGACATCCAGGCCGAGATCTCCCGTGTCCAGGACGTCCTGGAAGCGTTGGAGTCTTTTGAGGCCCCGTCCGGCGGAAAGGACGGAGGCGTCAAGGCGGGCGCTGCCGTGGGCGCAACCCGTTCGGGTGGCAAGACGTCAGAAGGCTAGCCAGAAGCAGCCCTTGCGTGCTTGCCAGGGACGTATGACACAGGCTCTGGCAAGTGCTCCGACAGCCAGCCACCCAAAAGGAGTGTCATTCTCCAGATCAAACACGCATACGCTCGATGACACGCCGCTTTGGCCCCTAGGATTCCCTCTATCACCTCACCGGTCTCATTCGACAGGAACCCCATGAGCGACACTTCCCCCTACGGCTTCGAGCTTGTGCGGCGTGGGTACGACCGCGCTCAGGTGGACGAACGCATTTCGAAGCTCGTCTCCGACCGTGACAGCGCTCTGGCTCGTATCACTGCTCTGGAAAAGCGCATCGAGGAGCTCCACCTCGAAACGCAGAACGCCCAGGCCCAGGTCAGCGACGCGGAGCCGTCGTACGCGGGTCTCGGCGCGCGCGTCGAGAAGATCCTCCGCCTCGCCGAGGAGGAGGCGAAGGACCTGCGCGAGGAGGCCCGTCGCGCATCCGAGCAGCACCGTGAGCTCGCCGAGTCGGCGGCCCAGCAGGTGCGCAACGACGCAGAATCGTTCGCTGCGGACCGCAAGTCCAAGGCGGAGGACGAAGGCGTCCGGATCGTCGAGAAGGCCAAGAGCGACGCTTCGCAGCTCCGTCAGGAGGCGACGAAGGACGCGCAGTCCAAGCGCGAGGAGGCGGACGCCCTCTTCGAGGAGACCCGCGCCAAGGCCGCCCAGGCCGCTGCGGACTTCGAGACGAACCTCGCCAAGCGCCGCGAGCAGTCGGAGCGCGACCTCGCGTCCCGTCAGGCCAAGGCCGAGAAGCGTCTCGCGGAGATCGAGCACCGCGCGGAGCAGCTCCGCCTGGAGGCCGAGAAGCTGCGCACGGACGCCGAGCGCCGCGCCCGCCAGACGGTGGAGACGGCTCAGCGCCAGGCCGAGGACATCGTGGCCGACGCGAACGCCAAGGCCGACCGGATCCGTTCGGAATCCGAGCGCGAGCTGGCGGCTCTGACCAACCGCCGCGACTCGATCAACGCTCAGCTCACGAACGTCCGCGAGATGCTCGCGACGCTCACGGGCGCCGCGGTGGCCGCCGCCGGCACCCCGGCCGAGGACGAGCCGATCTCCCGTGGGGTTCCGGCTCAGCAGTCCCGGTAATACCGGAAGCCGCTGAAACACCTGACGTACAGCGCCTGAACAAGTGCGAAGCCCTCTGCCACCCCGGTGGCAGAGGGCTTCGTCCCGTTTTAGCGTGACCGCATGATCGAGCTTGCGGGGCTGACCAAGCGGTACGGCGAGAAGGTGGCGGTCAACAACCTCACCTTCTCCGTCAGACCCGGCATCGTCACGGGCTTCCTTGGGCCGAACGGCGCCGGGAAGTCGACCACGATGCGGATGATGCTCGGGCTCGACCGGCCCACCTCGGGCGACGTACGCATCGACGGGCAGCACTACGACCATCTCAAGGACCCGCTGACGTACATCGGCGCCCTGCTCGACGCCAAGGCCATGCACGGCGGGCGCAGCGCCTTCAACCATCTGCTGTGCCTCGCGCAGAGCAACGGCATTCCACGGGCGCGGGTGCACGAGGTCCTCGACACGGTCGGGCTGACCTCGGTCGCGCGGAAGAAGGCCAAGGGGTTCTCGCTCGGCATGGGCCAGCGGCTGGGCATCGCGGGCGCGCTGCTCGGGGACCCGCGGATCCTGATGTTCGACGAGCCGGTCAACGGCCTCGACCCCGAGGGCATCCACTGGATCCGCAACCTGATGAAGTCCCTCGCCGCCCAGGGCCGTACCGTCTTCGTCTCCTCGCACCTGATGAGCGAGATGGCGCTGACCGCCGACCACCTCGTCGTCATCGGCCAGGGCCGACTGCTCGCCGACACCTCCATGGCCGACTTCATCCAGCAGAACTCGCGCTCCTACGTCCGGATCCGCTCGCCCCAGCGCGAACGGCTGCTCGACGTGCTGCACGGCGCCGGGATCACCGTCGTCGAGTCGGGCAGCGGCACGCTGGAGGTCGACGGCGGCAAGCCGGAGCACATCGGCGAGCTGGCCGCGCAGCACCAGATCGTGCTGCACGAGCTCAGTCCCCAACAGGCCTCCCTGGAGGAGGCGTTCATGCAGCTGACCGCCGAGTCGGTGGAGTACCACGCGCACACGGACTCGCCCCTCCCCGTGGCTGCGCAGTCCTGGGGCGACGACTGGAAGAAGGACTGACCATGGCGGCGACGCAGGTCCTCAGGTCCGAGTGGACGAAGATCCGCTCCGTCGCGTCCACGGTCTGGACGCTCGGTCTCGCCGCGGTGGTCACGGTCGCGCTCGGCGTACTGATCTCGCTGCTGTCGAAGAACGAGTTCAAGAACATGAGCGAGAAGGACCGGATCTCCTTCGACCCGACGTTCATCAGCTTCGCCGGGATGAGCCTCGGCCAGCTCGCGATGATCGTGTTCGGGGTGCTCGTCGTCTCCAACGAGTACAGCACCGGCATGATCCGCACCTCGCTCTCCGCGGTCCCGCAGCGCGGCACGTTCCTCTTCGGCAAGATCGCGGTGGCGACGGGCCTCGCGTTCGTCGTCGGCATCGTCACCAGCTTCGTCAGCTTCTTCCTCGGGCAGGCGATGCTCGGCTCGCACAAGGCGGCGATCGGCGATGCGGGCGTCCTGCGCGCGGTCATCGGCGGCGGGCTCTACATGACCCTCATCGCCGTGTTCTCGATGGGCGTCGCGACGATGCTGCGCAGCCCGATGCTCTCCCTCGGCATCCTGATGCCGTTCTTCTTCCTCGTCTCCAACATCCTGGGCAACGTCTCCGCCACCAAGAAGATCGGCCGCTACCTCCCCGACCAGGCCGGCAGCAGGATCATGCAGGTCGTCACCCCACTCGACGACGACACGCCCTACGGCCCCTGGGGCGGCCTCGCGATCATGGTGGCGTGGGTGGCACTGGCGGTGCTCGGCGGCTACGCGCTGCTCAAGAGGCGGGACGCGTAGGGTCGTCCGGCTCCCTGGGCTGCGGCGGCAGCAGCCCGTCGAAGCCCGCCCACCCCCGCCACTGCCAGACGTCCTTGTCCAGGTCGGGCTCCAGCGGCACGAAGCGGCCGAGCTCGAAGTCGCCCGCCTCCAGGTCGAACCAGCGCTCGTCGGTGACCTCGGTGCCCAGGCCCACGGTCCGCGCCGTAAGCCGGACCAGGAGCTTCACGCCCTGCGAGCCGTCGAGGTCGTTGCCCTGGATATGGCGGAAGGGCAGCTCGGACACCGGCGCCCCGACCGGAATCCACACGGTGAAGGGCGCCCCGCGCTCGACCGCGAGCCAGGCCCGCTCGTCGGCGGGCTCGCCCTGCGCGTCCAGGACCTTCAGCCACTGCTTGTAGATGACCAGGCTGCCGTCGTGCGGGGAGCGCTCCAGGTAGCGCAGATGGGCCCGGGCGTGCAGATCGACGACCGAGAGGTTGTCGAAGCGGTTGTAGAAGCGGACGGCGATGATCGCGTCGTCGCTGTCCGCGTGGCGCCGGGAGTAGCTCGGGAAGTCCGCCGTCCAGGCGTGCGAGATGCTGGCCCGCTGCCGCCAGACGAACGGCCGCAGCGCGAACATCTTGATCAGGACGATGCCCAGCAGCACGGCGGGCACCAGGGATCCGGTGACCGAGGAGAGCGTGGCGAGCAGCTGGTGCGCGGTGCTGTCCGCCTCGGGCTCCAGGTTGTCGGTGCCGACGCAGGCGCGCAGCGCGGTGAGGCTGAGGTCGAAGAGCCGTTCCCCGTCCGAGAACCGCTCCGCCACGGACCGCGCCGAGTGCTCGGTGAGCGTCCACACCGCGGCGATGACGACGGCGAGTCCGGCCAGCGCGCAGAGCGTCATCAGCAGCAGGGCGTGGACCGTGCGTCCGGCGATCCACCAGCGAACTGACGTACGGAATCGCGGGTGCGTCCGGCCTCTCCCCGCCGGCCTCAGCCGCCCCAGCATGCCCAACTCATCTCCCCCGTACCCCAGTTCATCAACGCTCGTACAATAGAACCGCATGATCCCCGGTGTTCGTTCCGGCCAACCCCGCCGTTGGAGGCGAGATCCGGCCCCGCCCCGGGTACATCTCGCGTGGAAGGCTGTGCCGACACCGCGCGATCACCCCTCGAAGGGCGTCACCGTGACGACGAAGGACCGAAGCCTCGCGGCCCTGGGCCTGAACGACGTGCCCGCCCGGCAGCCGCTCACCTACCCCGGCCGCCCCACACCGGAGCCCTCCCTGCTCACCGGCGACGAGCTGCTGCAGCTCGACGTGCGGCCGCTGCGGCTGGGCGAGTGGTTCGTGGAGGAGCAGCGGGAGCAGCGCAGGCTCGACGAGGCGCTGGCCGAGCTCGGCCAGGTCGTCACCGGCCGCCGCCACCCGGTCATCGCCGTCGGCTCGAACGCCTCGCCCGGCCAGGTCGCGCACAAGCTGACCCGGCTCGGCATCCCGGCGACCGTGCCGATGGTGCCGGTGCGGGTGCACGGCATCGGCGTCGGCTGCTCGGGGCACATCAGTCCGGCGGGCTACGTCGCGGGGACGCCGTACGTCGACCGGGGCGCCGAGACGACGCTCGTGGTCGCCTGGCTGGACTCGACGCAGCTGAAGGCGGTCGACGACACCGAGTTCCCGGACTACCGGCGGGCGATACTCCCAGGCGACGAGTTCGAGATGACGATGCCGTCCGGGGAGCGGCTCGGCGGCGCGTACATCTACTTCAGCGCGCACGGGGTGCTCGCCGATCCGGCTTCCGAGCGGCCGCGGCCCGGCGGCGGCGACCAGTCCGAGCTGCTCGCCTCGCTGCTCGCCTCGTCGGCGCGGCTGCGGGAGCTGCTCGGCCCGGACCCGGCGGCGTGGGTGCGCCGGGCCGGGGCGGACCGGGAGCTGCGCGAGCGCGGCACGCTGATCTTCGGCGAGGAGGGCTGGGTGCTGCCCCAGACGGAGTTCCTGCCGTACGTCGACGACTCGGCCGAGCTGCGGCTCTACGACGACCTCCAGCCGATGGAGGGCTCCCTTCCGTAGAGCGGCTGCGGTTCCGCTTCGCCCCCTGACCAGGCGCGACGCGTACCTGACAAAAAACTCGCGTGACCTGCATTGTTTTACTTCCTCTTGAGTGGAACCGTCAGCGCCCCGATATCCTCCTAAGCCTTACGGGGGCGTGTGCCCCGACGTCCTGACCTTTTCGATGGGTGCGGAGCATGATCGAGGCAGTCGGCCTGACGAAGCGCTACGGCGACAAGACAGCCGTGTACAACCTTTCCTTCCAGGTGCGGCCGGGTGCCGTCACCGGCTTCCTCGGGCCCAACGGTTCGGGCAAGTCGACGACGATGCGCATGATCCTCGGCCTGGACAACCCGAGCGCCGGGGCGGTGACGATCGGCGGCTTCCCCTACCGCAAGCTGCCGAACGCTCCCCGCCAGGTCGGCGCGCTCCTCGACGCCAAGGCCGTGCACGGCGGCCGGCACGCCCGCAACCACCTGCTCTGCCTCGCGCAGCTCTCCGGCATCCCGGCCCGCCGGGTGGACGAGGTCCTCGGCGTCGTCGGCCTGCAGGATGTGGCCAGAAAGCGCTCCAAGGGCTTCTCGCTCGGCATGGGCCAGCGGCTCGGCATCGCGGCCGCGCTGCTCGGCGACCCGCAGGTGCTGCTCTTCGACGAGCCCGTCAACGGCCTCGACCCCGAGGGCATCCTCTGGGTCCGCAACCTGATGAAGTCCCTGGCCGCCGAGGGCCGTACGGTCTTCGTCTCCTCGCACCTGATGAGCGAGATGGCGCTGACCGCCGACCACCTGATCGTGATCGGCCGCGGCCAGCTGCTGGCCGACATGAACATCAAGGACTTCATCTCGCACAACTCCGCGGACTTCGCCCGGGTCCGCACCCCGGAGACCGACCCCCAGCAGCGCGAGAAGCTGACGGCCGCGCTGACCGAGGCGGGCGGCCAGGTGCTGCCCGAGCAGGACGGCGCGCTGCGCGTCACCGGGCTGCCGCTGCCCCGCATCAGCGACCTCGCGCACTCCTCCGACGTACGCCTGTGGGAGCTGTCGCCGCACCAGGCCTCGCTGGAGGAGGCGTACATGCGGATGACGCAGGGCGCCGTCGACTACCGCTCGACCATCGACCAGAAGGCCGGGCTCCAGCAGCAGCCGGCGCCGGGCGCCATGCCCCAGCCGCAGATGCCGGTGCCCGGCCAGGGCCAGCCGGGCTGGTACGCGCCGCCGCCGCCCCAGCAGGGCGGGCAGCCGTTCGCGATGCCGCAGGGACAGCCCTTCGCGGGCGGGTACGCGGCTCCGGGCGCCCCCGGTGCCGCTCAGCCGGGCCAGGCGGGTCCCTACGGCGCTCCCGCCGGTGCGGGCGCGCCGGACGCCAACCCGTACGCCCAGGCCGCGCCCCAGGCCCCCGCACAGCCGTCCGCGGCTCCTGTGGCACCCGCCGCACCCGCCGCCGCCCCTGCCGCCGACCTGACCAAGCCCGAGGACGCCCGATGAGCACGCCCCAGCCCCCGATGCCGCAGCAGGTCGCGCCCGGCGCCCCCCAGTGGCACACGGCGCCCGGTGCCTCGTACACCTCGCCGATCCCGGTCACCCGCACGCACCTCGGCCACGCGCTGAACTCCGAGTGGACGAAGATCAAGTCGGTGCGCTCCACCATGTGGACGCTCGGCACCTTCCTGCTCCTGGTGGTCGGCATCGGCTTCCTGGTCGCCGCGCAGACCCAGGACAACGACTACACCGACGTGCCGTTCACCATCCCGGCCTTCTTCGGGCTGATGCTCGGTCAGATCTGCCTGCTCACGCTGGGCGTGCTGGTGGTCTCGTCCGAGTACGGCACCGGCATGATCCGTACGACGTTCACGGCCTCGCCGCAGCGCCACCGGGTGCTGGCCGCGAAGCTGATCATCTTCTTCGGGGTCGCGTTCGCGGTCTCGGCCTTCGCGATCGGGCTGGTCGGCCTGATGACCTCGGGGATGCACAGCGGATCCTCGGACAAGGCGTGGAGCGGCACGGTCCTGATGGGCGCGCTGTACGTGTCGCTGCTCGGCACCCTCGCGCTCGCGGTGGGCTCGATGCTGCGTCACTCGGCGGGCGCGATCACCACGATGCTCGGTGTCGTCCTCGTGCCCGCGATCATGCCCGCGTTCCTGATGATGTCGGACAGCATGCGCAAGCTCGGCGAGAAGATGCAGGAGTACAACGCTCCCAACGCCCTCGCCAAGATCTTCCAGTTGGACAGCGAGAGCTCCCACGGAGGCGCGCAACTCGGTCTGCTCGCCGGGGTGACGGCCGCCGCGGTCGTCGGCGCCTTCGTCCTGCTGGAGCGCCGTGACGTGTGACGCCGGCCGACAGGGCTAGAACCTGGGCGCGTTACGGGACCGCTGCACCCGCGAGGTGCGGCGGTCCTTCGCGTTCCAGCACGCCTTGTGCCAGTGCCGGCGCTCGTCGACGCCCGAGTGCTCCGGCCAGGCCACCACGTGCGGGACGCCGGAGGGGATCAACTGGTCGCAGCCGGGGCAGCGGTAGGTCTTGCCCTGGGCGCTCGCGCCCGCCACATGGCGCACGCTCCACTCCTCGCCCTGCCAGCTCTCCGTGGCCTGCCAGCCGCCGTAGCGGCCGGAGCGGTCCTCGTCCGCGCTCTCGCCGGACGAGCCGGCGCCCTTCGGCGGACGGTTGCGACGCGGGGACACAGGACACCTCACGGAGCTATACAGGGGGCAGCGGCCGTGTCCAGCCTACGCGGCGCGCACCAGGGTAGGCGTACTCCACCAATCCCCACAGATCGCCCCTCGCCGACTCATTCTCCAGACAATCCGCCAATCTTCCCGCCAGGCCGTGTCCTCGGCACGTGTCACACGGTTATGCCCGGTGGGGAGCTCCGTGTCGGCGCCAAGGAGGCAGGAGTGCAATGCGCGTAGGAAGTTTTGTTCTGGCGGCCCAGTTCCCGGGACAGGGCCAGGGGGAGGCGCTGCACCGCGCGGTGCGGTCGGCGGAGGTGGCCGAGGAGGCCGGTCTCGACTCGGTCTGGCTGGCCGAGCACCACTTCGTGCCGTACGGGACCTGCCCGTCGGCGATCACCCTCGCGGCGTTACTGCTCGGCCGCACCCGCCGCATCCGCGTCGGTACGGCGGTCAGCGTGCTACCCACCGTGCACCCGGTGGCGCTCGGCGAGCAGGCCGCACTGCTGCACATGACGTCCGGCGGGCGCTTCTCGCTGGGAGTGGGGCGCGGTGGCCCCTGGGTGGATCTGGAGGTCTTCGGCGCGGGACTGGCGGCGTACGAGAAGGGGTTCCCGGAATCACTCGATCTGCTGGTGCGCTGGCTGCGCGAACCGGCCGTGGCTGCCATGGGTGAGCGGTTCGCCTTCCGTGAAGTCCCCGTCGTGCCCCGCCCGTCGGAGGCGATCGGCGCCGGCGACGGTCCCGAGGTCGTCGTCGCCTGCACCTCACCGGCGAGCGTCCGGCTCGCGGCCGAGCGGGGGCTGCCGATGCTTCTGGGGATGCATGTCGGGGACGAGGAGAAGGCCGAAATGGTCGCCCTCTGGCGGCAGTACGCACGCGCCGCGGGGCGGCCGGGGGACGAGATCTCCGGCGCCGCCCATGTCTCCGCGGGCGTCTGCCAGATCGCGGACCGCCGCACCGACGCGTGCGAGACGCTGATCAAGGCGATGCCCGGCTGGCTGAAGCAGGGGCTGGACGCCCATGTGACGATCGACGGTCGCGCCCGCGCGATGCGGGACCCGGTGGCGTACACCGAACTGCTCTGCGGGCTGCACCCGGTGGGAACACCTCGGCTGTGCGCCGACCGGCTCGCGGCCACCTCGGAACGGACCGGCATCTCCCGCTTCGCCCTGCTGGTCGAGGGCTCGGGGGACCTGGCGGCCACGGAGGAAAACGTACGGCGGCTGGGCACCGAGGTACTCCCCCACCTCGGCTGACACCCTCGACCCGGCCCGTCCCGCAGCCGGAGGGGCCCTGACCCGCGCCGCGGGGACTTGCCGCCCCAGTACTGATGCACCTCCCGCGTACGGAGCGGCAAGCCGTGCAGCATCCCTGCGTCAGCAGTCCCGGAACTCCGGTGACTGGTTGAGCAGTTGGCTGCGCACCGAGGTGAAGCGTGCCAGTGTGTCGTCCACCGAGGCCTCCAGCGGGAACACCGCCACCCGGTGGCAGTTCTGGAAGGCCAGCCGCACGCCGAAGTGCCGCTGCAGCGCGCCGCGTATCGCGTCACTCGCGAGCGCACGCAGCAGCTGGCCACGCGCCTGCTCGTCCGGCGGAGGCGTCTGGTTGTCGGCGAACGCACCGCCGTCGACCTTCAGCTGGGCCACCAGGGAGCTGATCATCTCCCACGCGTAGGGCAGGGAGGTCCGGACGCAGTCGACGAATTCCGCTTCGTCGACCTCGCCTCGCTCGGCCTTTTCGAGTAGGGCCGGTGAGACGTCGAGCGACATGGGTTCTCCTCTCGCACCCCCAGGTCTCGGGGGTTGCCGGACAGATAGGGGAGCTCGCGATGTCAACCACGCTGCGTACACGCATCGCCACCTCCCGTTTATACGGTAAGCAACGGACGGTGACCGCACCAGGAGAATGCGCGCACAGCAGGGCCCCTGTGCGCACACAATCAGCCACTATCGAACGGGAGTTGCCACCAGCATGTGCCAAACGGAAACAGGCGCCGGGAAAGGATTTCGGACGGGCTCGGAGACGGTCTTGGAGGCGGTCTTGGAGGTGGGCGAATCGCGTGCACCACCGCCCGTCGAGTAGCGTTGCCGACCATGCGTCTCGTCATTGCCCGATGCTCCGTGGACTACGCGGGCCGGCTCACCGCCCACCTCCCGTCGGCCCCCCGCCTCATCCTCGTGAAGGCGGACGGCAGCGTCTCCATCCACGCGGACGACCGGGCCTACAAGCCCCTGAACTGGATGTCGCCGCCCTGCACGCTGAAGGAGGGATCCGGCGACGATGAAGGCGTCTGGACCGTCATCAACAAGGCGGGCGAGAAGCTCATCATCACGATGGAGGAGATCCTCCACGACTCCTCGCACGAACTCGGCGTGGACCCCGGCCTGATCAAGGACGGCGTGGAAGCGCACCTCCAGGAACTGCTCGCCGACCGCATCGAGACGCTCGGCGAGGGCTACTCGCTCATCCGCCGCGAGTACATGACGGCCATCGGGCCCGTCGACATCCTGTGCCGCGACGCCGAGGGCAAGACCGTCGCCATCGAGATCAAGCGGCGCGGCGAGATCGACGGCGTCGAGCAACTCACGCGCTACCTGGAGCTGTTGAACCGCGACCCGCACCTCGCGCCGGTTCGCGGCATCTTCGCCGCCCAGGAGATCAAGCCGCAGGCCCGCGTCCTCGCCACCGACCGCGGCATCGGCTGCACGGTCCTCGACTACAACGCCCTGCGCGGCATCGAGGACGACAAACTGCGCCTGTTCTGACCGGTGGCAAAGCGCGAGGGCCGGGTCCGATCACGGACCCGGCCCTCTCGCTTTCCTGCGCTCAGATCACCGACGCGGTACTCGTCGACCCACTCGGCGTCTCGGCTGCGCTGCTGCTCGGAGCGCTGGCCGAGCTGCTCCCCGGAGCGCTCGACGCGGGCCCGCTGGCGGAGTCCGACGTCGACGGCGTGCTCGACGACGCCGGCGGCTCGGAGCTGGCCGGCGGACTGCTCGGCGGCGTGGAGGTCGCCGGCGGACTGCTCGGCGGCCTCGACGTCGACGGCGGAGGCGAGGTGGGCGGCCTCGACGTCGACGGCGGCCTGGACGTGCTCGGCGGCCTCGTCGTACCGCTCGGGCTCTTGGTCCCGCTCGGGTCGTCCGACGGCTGCGTGCTCTTCGTCGGCGTCGGATCGTCCGAGGTGCCGTACGAGCCGTCCGGGCCCGGGTCGGTGGGCGTGCTCGACGCACCCCCGCCACCGCCGCCGTCGCTGTCCTTCTTCGGCTTGTCCGCGCCCAGGCTGTCGTCGTCGGTGCCCTGACTGGCCGACGGGTTGACGCCGACCTTGTCGGAGGGGTCCTGGTCGTTGTTGGACGTCATGCCGAGCCCCACGACGGTGCCGAGCACGGCGACCAGGAGCGCGCCCGCGCCCGCGGCAGCCAGGTTGCGCCGGGTGCCGCTCACCAGGCGGCCCCGCATGCCCTCGCGCTGCGGCCCGGGGCCCGGCTCGGACCGGTGCGTGACCAGCGTCGCGGGGACGGGCGGCGGTTCGGCGGGCGGGAACGAGGCGGGCCCACCGAAGGCGGCGGGTCCACCGAACGCGGCCGGTACGCCTCCCGGGGGCGACGCGGACTCCTCGTACCGCGCGTCCGGCACCTCCTCGCCCGCGGCGGTCTGTCCGCCGGGCGGGGTGACGGCGCCCGAGCGGTCGGCGACCAGTGCGAGCGCCCGGCGTCCGGCGACGGTGCCGCGTTTGTCGGCGAGCGCGCCGCGCAGCCCGATGGAGGCCTCCAGCTCGGCGCGCGCCCGGTCGAGCCGGCCGCCGCAGAGCGCGAGGACACCCAGTTCGTGGTGGAAGTAGGCCTGGTCGGCGACCTCACCGGCGAGCCTCGACGCCTCGGCGCCGGAACGCAGCGAGCGCTCCCAGGCACTCCAGTTCAGGCCCGCGGCGAAGGCGGGCGCGGCCGTGCGGGCCAGCTCGACGGAGGGGCTCTCCTCCTCGCCGTCCAGCGGGGCCGTGGTGAGCGGCACCAGCACGGTCAGCGCGGCGAGGACGGCGTCCGCCTCGGCGCAGACCCGCTCCGGGGTGACCGAGGGGTGCCCGGCCCACCAGGTGTAGTGCCGGGCGGCGGCGAGCGCGCGGTCGGCGACCTCGCCGGCGTACCCGGCGGCCTCCAGCTGGGCCTGCACACCGGCCGCGAGCCGGTAGCGGGAGCCGACCGGCGAGACCAGCGCGCAGCTGGCGAGTTCGGCGAGGGCGGCGTCCGCGTGGGTGTCGCCGACGAGCGCGGGCAGGTGCGCCTGGTGCGGGACCTCGCCGCCCAGGGCGACCGCGAACTTCAGGGTGGCGCGCGCCGACTCGCTGAGCCGGGACGCCAGCAGGGCGGCGGGCGCGGCGCCCTCGGCGAGCGAGGGCAGGGGTACGGCGTCCTCGGCGTCGGCTTCGAAGGGCGCGTCGACGGGTGTGTCGGCGGCCGTGCCTATGGAGGTGTCCACGGACGACGGGCCGACGGGGGCGTCCCCGAGGTAGCCGAACTCGTCGAAGGCGCTCGGGTCGGCGCGCAGCTGGTCGCGCTGTCGCAGCAGCGCCCCGGCCTGCACGAAGCGCAGCGGGAGCCCCTCGGACTCGAACCAGAGGTCGCCCGCCCAGTTCGACTCGTCCTCGGTGAGCACGCGTCCGACGGCGCGCTCCAGGAGTTCCAGGCCGCCGCTGCGGTCGAGGCCGCCGAGGAAGACCTCTTCGAGGAGCGACTCGGCGGACGGCGCCGGAACGTCCGGCGTGGCGCTGATCAGGAAGGCGCACTCGGGGGTGGCATCGAGCAGTTCGTCGAGCGCGCCGGCGCCGAACTCCACGTCGTCGAGGACGACGACCGCGCCGATCTCGTGGACGAGCCGGAGCAGTTCGTCCCGTTCCGGCCGGTACAGCGGTGCGTTGTGCACTGCGGCGAAGAGGTCGTACAGCAGGTCGTTCGCGGTGCGCCGGTACCCGGACAGGCGTACGACGCCGTCGGGCGCGAGGTCCGCGCAGTCGTCGGCGACGGCGTCCAGGAGCACGGTGCGGCCGGAGCCCGCGGGCCCGGTCAGCCGTACGGAGCGCCCGCGCGCGAGGAGACGTACGAGCCGCTCGCGCTCGTCCTGGCGGTCCAGGAGCGGCAGTCGGGGCAGTGGCGCGCCCGGCGGTACGGGCGGCTGGGCCGCGCGGGCCAGTTCGGTGCGTTCTGCGGCGCTGTACCTGACCGGCCGCTCGGGCCGCTCGCCGGGCGGGCAGACCTCGATCTCGCTGCCGTCGACGGGATTGACGGTCAGCAGGAAGTCGCCCGAGACGAGCTGGACGGTGCGGGCGAGTGCGGGTGTGTGCTGGCCGAAGTCGGATGTCGCCTGTTCACGTGGCGGGCGCGCGCGGGGCGCCTGGCCGTCGTCGTCATGGCCGTACTCTTCGGGTCCCCGGTTGTTCGGGTCCATGTTCCAAGCCCCCCAAAAGCGTCGTGTGCGGTCCTGTCGCCGGGAGTCCGACGGCAGGTTTCTGGCCCCTCCCGGCCTTGCTGCACACTGCGCTGTCGCTTCTGGTCCGGTGCCCGCTCAAGGGTTGTCGGGCGGCGGGCAGCCGAACCCTAAACCTTCGCACAGTATCTCCGAACGGCCGGGGTACCGCGCCGTCCGAGACGTCACAGCTTCGTGAGGATTGTGCGTGACCTGCGTGTCACTCCCGAGACGCCCGGGTCTCCCCCGGCCCCCGGGTTCACACCCGGGGCAGCGACTCCACGCCGATGCCGCCCTCGATCGCGAGGATCCGGTGCAGCCGGGTGGCGACCAGCAGGCGTTGCATCTGCGGCGGTACGTGGCGCAGCACGAGCCGTCGGCCGCACCGCCCGGCCCGCCGGTGGGCCCCCATGATCACACCGAGGCCGGTGGCGTCCCAGGAGTCCAGCTCGGACAGGTCGAGCACCAGGTCGCCGGCTCCGTCGTCGACGGCCGTGTGCAGGACCGAACGGGCGTCCGCCGCGCTGCGGACGTCGAGGCGGCCCCCGACGACCAGCTCGACGTGGTCGCCCCTGATGTACATATCGCTCCCCGAGAGTGCTTCTCGTACTCCGTGTCGGTCTGCGTTTCTCTGTAGTGCACCGTCTGACTGCCCGAAGGGTGCAGAGGTTGCCGTCCGTAAGCGAACCGATACCGAATTCACCTCATGGGGTGATGCCCCAGAGGCGTGTGCGGTTTCAGTGCTTGTAGAAGCCCTGCCCGCTCTTGCGGCCGATGTCACCGGCGTCAACCATCCGGCGCATCAGCTCCGGCGGGGCGAACTTCTCGTCCTGGGTCTCGGTGTAGATGTTGCCGGTGGCGTGCAGCAGGATGTCGACGCCGGTCAGGTCGGCCGTCGCCAGGGGTCCCATGGCGTGGCCGAAGCCCAGCTTGCAGGCGAGGTCGATGTCCTCGGCGCTCGCCACGCCCGACTCGTACAGTTTCGTCGCCTCGACGACGAGCGCGGAGATGAGACGGGTCGTCACGAAGCCGGCCACGTCGCGGTTGACGACGATGCAGGTCTTGCCGACGGACTCGGCGAACGCCCGCGCGGTGGCGAGGGCTTCGTCGCTGGTCTTGTAGCCGCGGACCAGCTCGACGAGCTGCATCATCGGGACCGGCGAGAAGAAGTGCACACCGACGACGCGCTCGGGGTGCTCGGTGGCCGCCGCGATCTTGGTGATCGGGATGGCGGAGGTGTTGGAGGCGAGTACGGCGTCCTCGCGGACGATCTTGTCGAGCGTCCGGAAGATCTCGTGCTTGACCTCGAGCTTCTCGAAGACGGCCTCGACGACGATGTCGGCGTCGGCGACCGCGTCCAGGTCGGTCGTGGTGGTGATACGTGCGAGCGCGGCGTCCGCGTCGGCGCCTTCGAGCCTGCCCTTGGCCACGAACCTGTCGTACGAGGCCTTGATGCCGTCGAGGCCCCGGCTCAGCGCTTCGTCGGTGACATCGCGCAGCACGACGTCCCAGCCCGCCTGCGCGGAGACCTGGGCAATGCCGGACCCCATGAGTCCGGCTCCGATGACGGCAAGCTTCCGTGCCACTGTGCGACTCCCCTGACGCTCCGCTGATGACTGCCTCTCGGGCGGACACTAGCGCTCGTGAAGTGCTGTGTGACCGGTAAGTAATGCGCGTCACGTCTCAACTGACGGACATCACACCGGATGGCTCACCCCGCGTCCCGCACCGCGTAGTTGAGGACCTTCTCGCTCAGCAGGCCCTCCATGTCGTCGAGGAGCAAAAGCACCTCGCGTGACACTTCGTCCGGGTTGCGACCCGCCATCATCTCGCGGCCGATGGTGGCCATGACCGTCTGGTGGACCCAGTTGATCTGGCCGGCGATCAGACCCGGCATCGGATCCTCGGCGGGGGCGCCGGTCTCCTCGCGCAGCGCCTCCTCCAGGTTGATCAGGACCTCCTGACCGATCGCCCACAGACGGGAGCGCAGCCCGGGGGCGTCGTGGATGACCTGCATGAAGCGGGCGTAGCCGTCCATCAGTCCGAGCCGCGGCGAGACCGCCTGGACCTCGTCGCGCAGTTCCCGCAGCACGGCGGCGGCGGCCGACTCGCCCTTGCCGCGGGCGCGTGTCCAGCGCGCGAGCCGGTCGACGACGCCCCGGGAGCGGTCGAGGAAGAGGTCCTCCTTGGCGGGGAAGTAGTTGTAGACGGTGTTGACGGAGACGTCGGCCGCCTCGGCGACCTCGGCGATCGTCACCGCGTCGAACCCGCGCTCCAGGAACAGGCCCGTGGCGACATCCGAGATGTACTGCCGGGTCTGCCGCTTCTTCCGCTCCCTGAGCCCTTCTGCCATGCGGCCATCGTAGCTTCGCTGGGACCGCTGAAGATTTGGGGTGACTTTATTTTTTGGTGTCATTGCAAATTTTCAGCGACTCTGTTTTTCTGGGGCGCATGGCAATCATCAGTACGGCCGGACTGGCCCGTACCTTCCAGACGAAACGCGGCCCCGTGGAGGCCGTGCGCGGCATCGACCTGACCGTCCGCCCGGGCGAGATCCTCGGCTTCCTCGGCCCGAACGGCGCGGGCAAGACGACCACCCTCCGCATGCTCACCACCCTGCTGGCCCCCACCGGCGGCGCGGCCACCGTCGCGGGCTGCGACCTGGTCCGCGATCCGGCCGGGGTGCGGCGCGCCTGCGGTTACGTGGCGCAGTCCGGTGGCGTCGACCCGAGCGTGAGCGTCCGGGAGGAACTGGTCACCCAGGGGCGGCTGTACCGCCTGACGAAGGCTCAGGCGAGCGAGCGCACCGAGGAGTTGGCGCACGAGCTGGACCTGACCGAGCTGCTCGACCGCAGGACGTCCGCGCTCTCCGGCGGCCAGCGGCGCCGCCTCGACATCGCGATGGGCCTCACCCACCGCCCTGCGGTGCTGTTCCTCGACGAACCGACGACGGGGCTGGACCCGGCGAGCCGCGCCGACCTCTGGGACCTCGTCCGCCGGCTGCGCGCCGAGCACGGCACCACGGTCTTCCTCACCACCCACTACCTCGACGAGGCGGACGCGCTCGCCGACCGCCTGGTGATCGTCGACAAGGGAGTGGTCGTCGCCGAGGGCACGCCGAGCGCACTGAAGCTGGCTCACGCCGGCTCGATCGACGCGACGCTCCAGGACACGTTCCTCGCGATCACCGGCCGCGGCCCTGCGCCGGCCGACTCCACCCCCGTAGCCGTATAAGCCGCACAAGCCGCAGAGGAACCCCCCAGAGATGCTTCTCCACGACACCGCGCTCATTTTCGGGCGGTATGCCCGCCAGACCCTGCGCTCCCGCTTCGCGATGCTCTTCGGCGTCCTGATGCCGCTGCTCTACCTGCTCTTCTTCGGTCCCCTGCTGACCGGTCTGCCGCTCGGGACTCGGGCCGGCTCCTGGCAGGTGCTGGTCCCGGGGCTTCTGCTCCAACTCGTGCTGTTCGGGGCCCTGTTCGCCGGCTTCATGATTATTCTGGAGAAGGGGCAGGGGGTGGTGGAGCGAATGCGGGTCACGCCGGTGAGCCGGCTGGCGCTGCTGCTCGGCCGGGTCCTGCGCGACGCCGCGGTCTTCGTCTTCCAGGCGGTGCTCCTGGTGCTGGCCGCCGTCCTGATGGGCCTGCGGGCGCCGCTGGCCGGCATTTTGATCGGCTTCGCGTTCGTGGCGCTGCTGACGGTCTCGCTCGCCTCACTGTCGTACGCGCTGGCCATGCGGATGCATACGCCGCAGGAGTTCGGCCCGACCATCAACGCGCTGGCGATGCCCTCCATGCTGCTGTCCGGCCTGATGCTCCCGATGACCCTCGCCCCCGGCTGGCTCGACGTGCTCTCCCACTTCGTGCCGTTCCGCTATGTCGTGGACGCGATGCGGGACGCGTACGTCGGCTCGTACACGACCGATCACATGCTGTACGGCGTCCTGGTCGCCGTCGGTTTCGCGGGACTCGCCGTGACGGTGGGCACACGTGTGTTCCGCAGGGCCGGAGCGTAACTACGCTGGACGCATGGTCAATCTGACGCGCATCTACACCAGGACCGGCGACCAGGGCAGCACCGCCCTCGGGGACATGAGCCGGGTCGCCAAGACCGATCTGCGGATCTCGGCGTACGCGGACGCCAACGAGGCGAACGCGGTGATCGGCACGGCGATCGCGCTCGGCGGGCTGGACGAGGAGGTCGTGAAGGTCCTCACCCGGGTGCAGAACGACCTGTTCGACGTGGGCGCCGACCTGTCGACGCCGGTCGCCGAGAACCCCGAGTTCCCGCCGCTGCGCGTCGAGCAGTTCTACATCGACAAGCTGGAGGCGGACTGCGACCGCTTCAACGAGCAGTTGGAGAAGCTCCGCTCCTTCATCCTGCCCGGCGGCACCACCGGCGCGGCGCTGCTGCACCAGGCGTGCACGGTCGTACGGCGGGCGGAGCGCTCGACGTGGGCGGCGATGGAGGTGCACGGAGAGGTCATGAATCCACTCACGGCGACCTACCTCAACCGGCTATCGGATCTGCTCTTCATTCTTGCCCGTACGGCGAACAAGGACGTCGGGGACGTGTTGTGGGTCCCCGGCGGGGAGCGCTGACGCCGGAGCCCGCTTGGGGAAGACGGTGTAGCTGACGGCGATCACCACGTTGATGCCGATCAGCCACACCATCCTCGACTGCCACTGGCGCAGCGAGCCGGTGTCGCCGTCCCCGCCGACGTACCAGATCGCGGCCTGGAGCAGTCCGGCGGCGAGCGCCGAGGCGAGGATCCACCGCCCGGCGGTCCGCCACTCGTGAACGGCTCGGGCCGTGCCGTACTTCGGCGGCCGGACCGGCGGTGGGCCGCCCGCGAAGCGGTGGGCGACGTGCGCGTCGACCCACCTGATCGTGCGGTGCCCCATGACCAGGGTGAAGGCGATGTAGACGGCGGCGAGACCGTGCTTCCAGTCAGGGTCGGCGCCGTCCTTGAGGTCGACCGCGGTGACCACGAACAGCACGACCTCCAGCAGCGGTTCGCACAACAGCAGGGCCACACTGGTCCGGCGCAGCCTCAGCAGGTAGCGGGCGGCGAGGCCCGCCGCCAGCAGCACCCAGAAGCCCACCTCGCAGGCGATGATCAGTCCGACGATCACGGTTCGCTCCTCTCTCGCCCTTCCAGGCTCGCGCGGGCGGCGGGCGGATTCGTCGTCGGCGGTGACGAGGTCGGACTGCATCCTTCGATGTAGACGCGGACCGTCCCCGGGCATCAGGCGGGGTGCCGGTGTGCCGTGTTGGATGGAGTCATGGCCGACCGTCTCCCCCGCCCGCACCGCGACGACGTGCGCATCGCCGTCGGGGGACTGCTCGGCGGACTGTTCCTGTGGGGTGTCGGGCTCTGCAGCCGGGGTCCCGACGATCCGATGGCGCTCGTCGACGCGGGCTGGGCGGTGCTCGTGCCGCTGGTCATCACGGCCGGCTGCGAACTCATGCGCCGTACGCGGCCGCGCACCGCGCTGCTCGTCGGCACGGTCGCCCTGGTCGCCGACCTGCTGACCCGCGGCAACCTGGCCACCATCGTGATGTTCACCGACCTGGTGTACGCGGCCGTGCTGTACGGCTCGCCCGGAGCGGCCCGGCGCATCCCCTGGATCACCGGTCTGATCACGGTGATCGGGACCGTGTGGCCCGTCGCCGCGTGGCGGAAGCCGGAGGGGCTGCTGATCGGGGCGGTCACCGGCCTGGTGACCTTCACCCCCGCCGCCACCGGTTGGATCGTCCGCAACCACCGCGACACCGCCGTCGCGGAACGGCTGCGCGCCGAACAGACCGCGCTGCTCGCGGAGATGGACCGCACCCAGGCCGTGACGGCCGAACGTGCCCGGATGGCACGGGAGTTGCACGACATGGTCGCCAACCACCTGTCCGCGATCGCCATCCACTCCACGGCCGCGCTGTCGCTCGACGACCCCAGGACCTCCAAGGACGCCCTCGCCGTCATCCGCGAGAACAGCGTCGAGGGGCTTGCCGAGATGCGCCGGCTGATCGGGATCCTGCGCGAGGGGGGCAACGACCGCGAACCCGCCGCGGTCCCCACCCTGGACGGACTCGCCGCACTGGTGGAGGGCGCCCGCGCCAACGGCCTCGACATCCGCCTCGACACCGACCACGGCCGGGTCCCCGCCCCCGTCGAACTCGCCGCCTACCGGATCGTCCAGGAGTCCCTGACCAACGCCCTCAAGCACGCCCGCCCGGGCCGCGTCACCGTCACCCTCGCTCAGCGGGACGATGTGCTCGACGTCCGGGTCACCAGCCCGTACGGCCACGGGGACGGCCCGCGCGCCCCCGGATCCGGCGCCGGTCTCGTCGGGATGCGGGAGCGGGCCACCCTGCTGGGCGGCACCCTCGCCGCCGGTCCCGACGGCGCGCTGTGGGCCGTACGCGCCGCCCTCCCCCTCACCGAAGGAGCAGCCGAATGATCCGTGTGCTCGTCGCCGAGGACCAGTCCGCCGTACGGGCCGGGCTCGTCCTCATCCTGCGCAGCGCCCTCGACATCGAGGTGGTCGGGGAGGCGGCGGACGGCGAGCAGGCGGTGGCCCTCGCGCGTGAACTTCGGCCGGATATCGTCCTGATGGACATCCAGATGCCGCGCCTCGACGGGGTGTCCGCCACCCGCCAGGTCGTCGACGAGCACCTCGCGGACGTCCTCGTGCTCACCACCTTCGACCTCGACGCGTACGTCTTCGGTGCGCTGCGCGCGGGCGCCTCCGGGTTCCTGCTCAAGGACACGGAGGCGAAGGACCTGATCGCCGCCGTGCGCACGGTCGCGGGCGGCGACGGAATGATCGCCCCAGCCGTCACCCGGCGGCTGATCGCCGAGTTCGCGGCGAAGCCGGTCCGCGAGCCGACGGCCGATCCGACCGTCCTGGACGCCCTGACCCGGCGGGAGCGCGAGGTGCTGTCCTGCCTCGGCGAGGGGCTCTCCAACGCGGAGATCGCGCGGCGGCTCGACATGGCGGAGGCGACGGTGAAGACGCACGTCAGCCGCCTGCTGGGGAAGCTGGAGCTGCGCAGCCGGGTGCAAGCGGCCGTGCTGGCACAAGAGTTGGGCGTCTGAAGTCCGACCAGCGCACTGGTCCAGACCTATTGACCTATGGTCCAGACCTTTCTATTCTCGCGGCACTGTGGACCTGATGGCTCAGTCAGATCCCCTACACCCCCGAGGAGGCGCGGCATGCGCTTCAGACACAGAGCCGTGGCAGGGTTCAGCACCTTCCTGCTCCCGCTCGCCGCCCTGGTCGGCCTCGCGAGCCCCGCGCACGCCGACACCGCGGCCACCGCCACGTACGCCAAGACCCAGGACTGGGGCACCGGCTTCGAAGGCAAGTGGACCGTCAAGAACACCGGCACCACCAGCATCGCTTCCTGGACGGTCGAGTGGGACTTCCCCTCCGGTACGTCCGTGACCTCGGCCTGGGACGCGGACGTCACGTCCTCCGGCACCCACTGGACCGCCAAGAACAAGTCCTGGAACGGAACCCTCGCCCCCGGCGCCTCGATCTCCTTCGGCTTCAACGGCGCAGGCCCCGGCTCGCCCTCCAACTGCAAGCTGAACGGCGGCAGTTGTGACGGCGGCGGCACCGTCCCCGGCGACAGCGCACCCACCGCGCCGGGCACTCCGACCGCGTCCTCCATCACCGACACCTCGGCGAAGCTCAGCTGGACCGCGGCCACCGACGACAAGGGCGTCAAGAACTACGACGTCCTGCGCGGCGGAACCAAGGTCGCCACCGTGACCTCGACGTCGTACACCGACACCGGTCTGACCGCCGGCACCGACTACTCCTACACCGTGCAGGCCCGTGACACCGCCGACCAGACAGGACCGGTGAGCGGCTCGGTCGCCGTGCACACCACCGGCGGCACCACGGACCCGCCGCCCACCGGCGGCAGCAACGTCAAGCTCGGCTACTTCACCGAGTGGGGCATCTACGGACGCAACTACAACGTCAAGAACCTGGTGACGTCCGGGTCGGCCGCGAAGATCACGCACATCAACTACGCCTTCGGCAACGTCACCGGCGGCAAGTGCGCGATCGGCGACTCCTACGCCGACTACGACAAGGCGTTCACCGCCGACCAGTCGGTCAGCGGCGTCGCCGACACCTGGGACCAGCCGCTGCGCGGCAACTTCAACCAGCTGCGCGAACTGAAGGCCAAGTACCCGAACCTCAAGGTGATCTGGTCCTTCGGCGGCTGGACCTGGTCCGGCGGCTTCGGCGCGGCCGCGGCCAACCCGGCGGCCTTCGCGCAGTCCTGCTACGACCTGGTCGAGGACCCGCGCTGGGCCGATGTCTTCGACGGCATCGACATCGACTGGGAGTACCCGAACGCCTGCGGGCTGAGCTGTGACACCAGCGGAGCCGCCGCGTACAAGAACCTGATGTCCGCGCTGCGGGCGAAGTTCGGGTCCTCCAACCTCGTCACCTCGGCCGTCACCGCCGACGGCTCCAGCGGCGGCAAGATCGACGCCGCCGACTACGCGGGCGCCGCACAGTACGTCGACTGGTACAACGTGATGACGTACGACTTCTTCGGCGCCTGGGACGCGCAGGGCCCGACCGCCCCGCACTCCCCGCTCACCTCCTACAGCGGCATCCCGAAGGCCGGGTTCACCACGGCCGACGCGATAGCCAAGTACAAGGCGAAGGGCGTCCCCGCGAAGAAACTGCTGATCGGTATCGGTTTCTACGGGCGGGGCTGGACCGGCGTCACCCAGGACGCCCCGGGCGGCACGGCCACGGGCCCGGCGGCCGGCACCTACGAGCAGGGCATCGAGGACTACAAGGTCCTCAAGACGTCCTGCCCGGCCACCGGCACCATCGCCGGCACGGCGTACGCGCACTGCGGCAGCAACTGGTGGAGCTACGACACCCCGGCCACCATCGGCACCAAGATGACCTGGGCCAAGAACCAGGGCCTGGGCGGCGCGTTCTTCTGGGAGTTCAGCGGTGACACCAGCAACGGCGAGCTGGTGAGCGCCATCAACAGCGGACTGTCGTAGAACGACTAACGACTAACGACTAAGCAACGTTGACGCGCTGTCCGGGCGGGGCTGCCTCCAGCCACGCGAGAAATCCGGTCAGCGCGTCTTCGCTCATCGCCAGTTCGAGGCGCGTGCCGCGGTGCAGACAGGCCAGGACGATCGCGTCGGAGAGGAGCGCCAGCTCCTCCTCGCCCTCGGGGGCGCGGCGGCCCGCGACCTCGATCGCCGAGCGCTCAAGGACGCGGCGCGGGCGGGGGGCGTAGGAGAAGACGCGGTACCACTCGATGCGGTCGCCGTTGTAGCGGGCCACTCCGTAGCCCCAGCCCTTGCCGTTGGTGTCGCTGTCCTTGGGGACGTCCCAGCGCAGGCTGCAGTCGAACGTGCCGCCCGAGCGCTGGATCAGCCGGCGGCGGAGGCCGAAGACGAACAGCCCCACCGCGACGAACGCCACTACCAACCCGCACACAGTCAGAGCGAGGACCATCGACACCGACCTCCTCGTCTCCTAGGTAAAGCAGGTAATGAAACGGAAAAAAGCACCCGCATCGCCTCAGCCGCGGCCCGGTCTGGTTTTATCCAGTCCCGGCCGCGGCTGAGTCACATCATTCCGTGCGCTGGGGTCAGCGCACCGCCACCGCACGCAGGCGGACGTCCGCGCGGCGCTCGGCGGCGGCATCGCCCTCCGCCTTCGCGCGCTCGAGCTCCCGCTCCGCACGCTGGACATCGATCTCGTCCGACAGCTCGGCGATCTCGGCCAGCAGCGACAGCTTGTTGTCGGCGAACGAGATGAAACCGCCGTGCACTGCGGCGACGACCGTCCTCCCGTCGCTCGTACGGATGGTCACCGGGCCCGACTCCAGCACACCGAGCAGCGGCTGGTGACCGGGCATGACGCCGATGTCGCCGGACGTGGTACGCGCGACGACCAGGGTGGCCTCGCCGGACCACACACTGCGGTCCGCGGCGACGAGCTCGACATGCAGCTCAGCAGCCAAGGTGGGCTCCTCGGGTCACCACCCGGCGGTAATGCCGGGTGTTGGGTCAAAGTCTAATAGGCGTACGGAGGGGGACGGGACGCACCCCGCGAGGTGCGGCCCCGCCCCCCTCACGAACACGTGGTTCAGGAAACGCCGAGCTCCTTGGCGTTGGCCTTGAGGTCCTCAATGCCACCGCACAGGAAGAACGCCTGCTCCGGGAAGTGGTCGTAGTCGCCGTCGATGATCGCGTTGAACGCCGTGATCGACTCGTCCAGCGGAACGTCCGACCCGTCGACGCCGGTGAACTGCTTGGCGACGTGGGTGTTCTGGGACAGGAAGCGCTCCACGCGACGGGCACGGTGGACGGTGAGCTTGTCCTCTTCGCCCAGCTCGTCGATACCGAGGATCGCGATGATGTCCTGGAGGTCCTTGTACTTCTGCAGGACCGACTTGACGCGCATCGCGGTGGTGTAGTGATCCGCAGCGATGTAGCGGGGGTCCAGGATGCGGGACGTGGAGTCCAGCGGGTCCACGGCCGGGTAGATGCCCTTCTCGGAGATCGGACGGGAGAGAACCGTCGTCGCGTCGAGGTGGGCGAACGTGGTGGCCGGGGCCGGGTCGGTCAGGTCGTCCGCGGGGACGTAGATCGCCTGCATCGAGGTGATCGAGTGACCACGGGTCGAGGTGATGCGCTCCTGGAGGAGACCCATCTCGTCGGCCAGGTTCGGCTGGTAACCCACCGCGGAGGGCATACGGCCGAGCAGGGTCGAGACCTCGGAACCGGCCTGCGTGAAGCGGAAGATGTTGTCGATGAAGAACAGCACGTCCTGCTTCTGCACATCGCGGAAGTACTCCGCCATGGTCAGACCGGCCAGGGCCACACGGAGACGGGTGCCCGGGGGCTCGTCCATCTGGCCGAAGACAAGGGCGGTCTTGTCGATGACGCCCGAGTCCGACATCTCCTCGATGAGGTCGTTGCCCTCACGGGTGCGCTCACCGACACCGGCGAACACGGAGACACCGTCGTGGTTGTTGGCGACGCGGTAGATCATCTCCTGGATGAGCACCGTCTTGCCGACACCGGCACCACCGAACAGACCGATCTTTCCACCCTTGACGTACGGGGTGAGAAGGTCGATGACCTTGACGCCGGTCTCGAACATCTCGGTCTTCGACTCGAGCTCGTCGAAGCGCGGGGCCTTGCGGTGGATGGACCAGCGCTCGCCCTCGTACTTGTCCTCGGAGTTCAGCACCTCACCGAGGGTGTTGAACACCTTGCCCTTGGTGAAGTCACCGACGGGAACGGTGATGCCCGTGCCGGTGTCGCTCACCGCGGCCTGGCGGACCAGACCGTCGGTGGGCTGCATGGAGATCGTGCGGACCAGGCCGTCACCCAGGTGCTGGGCGACTTCCAGGGTCAGCGTCTTCTTCTCGCCGGCGTTGGCCGGGTCGGCCACCTCGACGTGAAGGGCGTTGTAGATGTCCGGCATCGCGTCGACGGGGAACTCCACGTCGACGACCGGGCCGATGACCCGGGCGACGCGGCCCGTGGCAACGGCCGTCTCAACTGTCGTCGTCATTACTTGTCACTCCCCGCGGTCGCGTCGGCCAGGGCTGCGGAGCCACCGACGATCTCGCTGATTTCCTGGGTGATTTCGGCCTGGCGGGCCGCGTTGGCAAGACGGGAGAGAGAGGTGATCAGGTCTCCCGCGTTGTCGGTCGCCGACTTCATCGCGCGGCGCGTGGCGGCGTGCTTGGAGGCAGCCGACTGGAGCAGCGCGTTGTAGATACGGCTCTCGACGTACCGCGGCAGCAGGGCGTCCAGGACGTCCTCGGCCGACGGCTCGAACTCGTACAGCGGAAGGATCTCGCCCTTGGGCGCCTCCTCCGCAACCTCTTCGAGGCGCAGCGGCAGCAGTCGGCCGTCAATGGCCGTCTGCGTCATCATCGAGACGAACTCGGTGTAGACGATGTGGAGTTCGTCCACGCCGCCGTCCGCCGTCTCCTTCTCGATGGCCTCGATCAGCGGACCCGCGACCTTCTTCGCGTCCGCGTAGGTGGGCTCGTCGGTGAAACCCGACCACGACTCCACGACCTTGCGCTCGCGGAAGTGGTAGTGGGCCAGACCGCGGCGGCCGACGATGTACGTGTCGACCTCCTTGCCCTCCGCCTCAAGGCGCGCCGTCAGCAGCTCGGCGGCCTTGATGGCGTTGGAGTTGAAGGCGCCGGCCAGTCCGCGGTCGCTCGACAGGAGCAGCACCGCGGAACGGGTCGCCGTCTCCGCCTCCGTGGTCAGCGGGTGCTTGGTGTTCGAACCGGCGCCGACCGCCGTGACCGCGCGGGTGAGCTCGGTCGCGTACGGCGCGGAGGCCGCCACCTTGCGCTGCGCCTTGACGACACGCGAGGCGGCGATCATCTCCATCGCCTTGGTGATCTTCTTGGTCGCGGTGACGGATCGGATGCGACGCTTGTAGACCCGGAGCTGGGCTCCCATGAGTCAGGTCCCTTCCTTACGTCACTTGGCCGCGGCCGGAACGTCTTCGCCGAGAAGCTTGCCGTCCGAGGTCTCGAACTGCTTCTTGAAGTCCGCGATGGCGTCCGCGATGGCGGTGAGGGTGTCGTCCGACATCTTCGCGCCCTCCTTGATGGAGGTCAGCAGGCCCTGCTCCTTGCGGTGCAGGTACTCCAGCAGCTCCTTCTCGAAGCGGCGGACGTCGGCGACCGGTACGTCGTCCATCTTGCCGGTGGTGCCGGCCCAGATGGAGACGACCTGGTCCTCGGTCGCCATCGGCTGGTACTGAGCCTGCTTGAGCAGCTCGACCAGACGCTGACCGCGCTCCAGCTGGGCCTTCGACGCGGCGTCCAGGTCGGAACCGAAGGCGGCGAACGCCTCCAGCTCGCGGTACTGGGCGAGGTCGAGGCGGAGCCGGCCGGACACCTGGCGCATCGCCTTGTGCTGGGCGGAGCCACCGACACGGGAGACCGAGATACCGACGTTCAGGGCCGGACGCTGGCCGGCGTTGAACAGGTCGGACTCCAGGAAGCACTGGCCGTCGGTGATGGAGATGACGTTGGTCGGGATGAACGCCGACACGTCGTTCGCCTTGGTCTCGACGATCGGCAGACCCGTCATCGAACCGGCGCCCAGGTCGTCGGAGAGCTTCGCGCAGCGCTCCAGCAGACGGGAGTGCAGGTAGAAGACGTCACCCGGGTAGGCCTCACGGCCCGGCGGGCGGCGCAGCAGCAGGGACACGGCGCGGTAGGCGTCGGCCTGCTTCGAGAGGTCGTCGAAGATGATGAGGACGTGCTTGCCCTCGTACATCCACTGCTGACCGATGGCCGAACCGGTGTACGGCGCAAGGTACTTGAAGCCGGCCGGGTCGGACGCCGGGGCGGCGACGATGGTCGTGTACTCCAGCGCGCCGGCCTCTTCGAGGGCGCCACGCACGGAGGCGATGGTCGAACCCTTCTGACCGATGGCGACGTAGATGCAGCGAACCTGCTTCTTCGTGTCGCCCGAGCGCCAGTTGTCGCGCTGGTTGATGATCGTGTCGACGGCCAGCGCGGTCTTGCCGGTCTGACGGTCGCCGATGACCAGCTGACGCTGGCCACGGCCGATCGGGGTCATCGCGTCGACGGCCTTGTAGCCCGTCTCCATCGGCTCGTGCACCGACTTGCGGACCATGACGCCCGGGGCCTGCAGCTCAAGGGCGCGGCGTCCGGTGGTCTCGATCTCGCCGAGGCCGTCGATCGGGTTGCCGAGCGGGTCGACGACACGGCCGAGGTAGCCCTCGCCGACCGCGACGGACAGCACCTCACCGGTGCGCTGCACCGGCTGGCCCTCCTCGATACCGCTGAACTCGCCGAGGACGACCGCACCGATCTCGCGCTCCTCAAGGTTGAGGGCGAGACCGAGGGTTCCGTCCTCGAACTTCAGCAGCTCGTTCGCCATGGCCGAGGGCAGGCCCTCGATCTTGGCGATGCCGTCGCCGGCGACGGTGACCGTACCGACCTCCTCGCGCGAGGCCGCGTCCGGCTTGTACGACTGGACAAAGTTCTCCAGCGCGTCCCGGATCTCCTCCGGCCGGATCGTGAGCTCCGCCATCTGGGTTCCCTGCTCTCCTTGTTGGGCCCGAAGTTTTCTTGGGGGGTCTGGGGTCAGCCCCCAGGAATCCTCTGCACGGCCCAACCAGGGCCGTAAGCACTACGTATTGCTGTAACGCGTATTGAGTTGCTGCTAGCCGGCCATGCGGCGGCCGGCGTCCTCGAGTCGGTCCGCGATGCTGCCGTTGATGACCTCGTCGCCGACCTGCACCCGCATCCCGCCGACGACCTCGGGGTCGACGTCGAGGTTGAGGTGCATGTGGCGGCCGTAGATCTTCGCCAGAGCGGCGCCGAGGCGCTGCTTCTGTACGTCGCTCAGCGGGACCGCCGAGGTGACGACGGCGACCATGCGGTTGCGGCGGTCGGCGGCGAGCTTGGACAGGGACTCGAGTCCCGCCTCCAGGCTACGTCCCCGCGGCGCGGTCACAAGGCGCGTCACCAGACGCTCGGTCGTCGCGTCGGCACGGCCGCCGAGCAGGCTGCGCAGCAGCTCGCCCTTGGCCGCCTTCGCGGCGGAACGGTCGGTCAGCGCGGCGCGCAGCTCGGTGTTCGAGGCGACGATCCGGCCGAACCGGAACAGTTCGTCCTCCACGTCGTCGAGCGAACCCGTCTTCTGCGCGGCCGTGAGGTCGGCGACAGCGGCGAGCTCCTCCAGGGAGTCCACCAGGTCGCGCGACTGCGACCAGCGGGAGCGCACCAGGCCTGCCACCAGGTCGGCGGTCGTCCCGCTGACCTGGCCGCTGAACAGGCGCCCGGCCAGTTCGGCCTTGGCCTCGCCGGCCTGCGCCGGGTCGGTCAGGACCCGACGCAGCGACACCTCGCGGTCGAGCAGCGTGGTGACGGCGGCCAGCTCCTCCGCGAGCGCGGCCGCGTCGACGGACGTGTTGTCCGTCAGCGCGTCGAGACGCTCACGTGCGGCTGCCAGGGCCTCGCGGCTCGCTCCGTGCGCTGTCATCGAGTCGCCTCGGCCTTCTCCTCGAGCTCGTCGAGGAAGCGGTCGATGACGCGGCTCTGGCGGGCGTGGTCGTCGAGGGACTCGCCGACCAGCTTGCCGGCCAGGTCGGTGGCGAGCTTGCCCACGTCCTGACGCAGTGCCTGCGAGGCGGCCTTGCGGTCGGCCTCGATCTGCGAGTGGCCCGCGGCGATGATCTCCTCGCGCTGACGCTGGCCTTCGGCCCGCATCTCGGCGATGAGCGTGGCGCCCTGCTCCTGCGCCTCCTGGCGCAGACGCGCGGCCTCGTGCCGGGCCTCGGCGAGCTGAGCCTTGTACTGCTCAAGAACGCTCTGGGCCTCGACCTTCATGGCGTCGGCCTCTTCGATACCGCCTTCGATCGCCGCACGGCGCTCGTCCAGAACCTTGTTGATGTTCGGGAGGAGCTTCTTCCAGAAGAAGAAGAAGACGATGGCGAAGGCGATGGCGCCGACGAGCAGCTCGGGTCCGGCCGGGACGAGCGGGTTCTGCTCTTCCTCGGCCGCGAGTGCAACCAGGTTGGCGATCACATCAGTGCCTTTCGTCGAATCGTGTCAGGTAAGAGGTGATTACTTACCGAACACGAACGGCATAACGATGCCGATGAGGGCGAGCGCCTCACAGAAGGCGAAGCCGAGGATCTGGTTGGCACGGATCAGGCCGGCAGCTTCGGGCTGACGGGCCAGCGCCTGGGTGCCGTTGCCGAAGATGATGCCGACGCCGACGCCGGGGCCGATGGCGGCGAGGCCGTAGCCGATGGAACCGAGCGAACCGGAGACAGCGGCAAGGGTCTCAGTGGCAGCCATGCTGAATCTTCCTTCTGTTTCTTGGACCGGCGGGGGTTGGCCACCGGACGCTTAGGGGCTTGCGGGAGGGATGCTCAGTGGTGCTCGGCGAGAGCGCCCTGAATGTACGAGCAGGCGAGGAGCACGAAGACGTACGCCTGGACCGCCTGCACGAAAAGCTCGAAGAGGATCATGACGACGGTCATCACGAAGGAGACACCGGCCGCCGGAACCATCGCACCGTTCAGCAGGTACCAGGAGGCGACGGTGAACATCACCAGCATCAAGTGACCGGCGAACATGTTGGCGAACAGTCGCACCGCGTGCGTGAAGGGCCGGACGATCAGGTTCGAGAAGAACTCGATGACCATGACGAGCGGCAGTACGGCGCCGAGCGACTTGTCGTAGCCCGTGACGTTCTTGAAGAAGCCGACGAAGCCGTGCTTCTTGAACGTCAGCGAAACCCAGACGATGTAGACGATGGCGGCCAGCACCATCGGGAACGCGATGACCGATGAGACCGGGAACTGGGCCAGCGGAATCACGGACCAGATGTTCATGATCCAGATGAAGAAGAAGAGCGAGACCATCAGGGGGACGTACTTCTCGCCCTCCTTCTTGCCGAGCGTCTCGTAGACGATGCCGCGGCGTACGAAGTCGTAACCGGCCTCGCCCACCATCTGCAGCTTGCCCGGGACCACCTTGGCCTTACCGAAAGCAAGGGTGAAGAAGGTGATGACCAAGAGGGTGGTGATGAGCGCGAGCAACATCACCTTGTTGAACTCGAACCCTCCGACCGTGGCGATCGGCTGGAAGAGGAACGAGTGCAGGCCCGGTGCCGGGAAGCCGCAGCCGTTGTCGGACATGATCCGACAGTTCCACTCAAAGGCGAGCTGGGTCTGGTCAGCACTCACCACGGGCTCCTTCGGCGTGACGCATGGGTACGGCAACCTCGTTGTGTCGGCGCGGCGCGCAGCCGCTGGTCGGCACTGGACTGGTGAAACGGATGTGGGGGCGGCTTTGGGGCATCAAGCCTCGCGATTGAGCAGGCGTCAGCTCAGATGCCCGCGCCCGCGATGCCGCAGTTGGCACCGGACGATAGCAGGAGATCTCGTACGGCTTTATCCCGGCCCTACCCCTCACGACGAAGACCCTGATTTCTCGGACTTCTCGCTCTTCTCGGGTTCGGGATCGATGTAGAAGAGCTTGGCCTTCATGTGCGCACGTGCCTGCGCGGCCATCCATACGACGGTCGCGACCACCAGCCCGACGGCGAACGCCTTCGGATTGAAGAGGGACGTGTCCTTGAAGACGGCGACGAAGATCAGAAGCAGCAGGAGCTGGGCGACGTAGAGCATCAGCCCCATCGCCTGGAACAGCTGCGGAAGCGTTTTGGCCGTCCATTGCAGGATGTAAAGGCCGATCCCCATGAAGAGGATCGCCAGAACCGTGCCGACCGCAGCGCCGATGGCCCCCTTGCCGCCGGCGACCACACCGCTGACGGCGACGACGAGCGCGCCGGCAGCTGCTGTGGGCACAGCGGTCTGCAGAAGGTTCCGGGCGTCATTGGACGGCATGGCGGCAACTCCGCTTGCTGAAGGGGGCAGGGTGTCGTCATGGACGAGCGTAGTCCCGGGTGGAGAGAGAACCTCACGCCAATGGACCGTCGCTTTAAGGTCCTTCGGCTCTGTCCCGGGTTCTCGTGAACCGTATCACAAACTATTTGATGAGGTCTTTACCTGGTTGGTGTGCTCGGTGTCACACATGAGAGTGAAGCTGCGCGTCTGTGCAAGAACCAGGCCAAGTTGTCTGGTATTGCGGGGCTTTGCACTCCCACGAGCAGGTCATGTCTTAGTCAGATTCTTACCTTGCGGTCAGCGCGACGATCCGGCCTTGCGCCCGTCCAGGAAACGTGAACGCGGGCCAATTGCCGTCGCCCCGTTGACTCCTGAGACTCCCGCGACGACCGGGGTGCGCTCCTCGCGGGCGTCCTCCTCGTCGCAGTCGCTCTCCCCTGCCCCGTCCACGAGGGAGGCCGCGCTCGCCTCGGCGGCGGCCGCCGCCCTGCGGCGCCGGTAGCGCGGCGGCACGAAGTGCTCGGCCCAGCGCGGGGCGCGCGGCGTGAACCGCGGCAGCAGAAGCAGGACGAGACCCACCGCGCTGAGCGCCACGATGCCGAGCACGATCCACATGGCCCCCGAGTTCACCGAGTAGGCGAGGGCGCCGAAGGCGATCAGTGCCGACCAGAAATACATGATCAGCACCGCCCGGCTGTGCGAGTGGCCGATCTCCAGCAGCCGGTGGTGCAAGTGCCCCCGGTCCGCGGCGAAGGGCGACTGACCGCGCCAGGTGCGCCGCACGATGGCGAGCACCAGGTCGGCGGCCGGCACCGCGATGATCGTCAGCGGCAGCAGCATCGGGATGTACACGGGCACCGTCTGGTGCACGGTGTTGCGCTCCGAACCGGAGAACAGGTTCAGGGCGTCGGGGTCGATCTGCCCGGTGATGGAGATGGCGCCGGCGGCGAGCACCAGCCCGATGAGCATCGAGCCGGAGTCACCCATGAAGACCCGCGCGGGGTGCATGTTGTGCGGCAGGAAGCCCAGGCACATGCCCATCAGCACGGCGGCGAAGAGCGTGGCGGGGGCGGCCGCCTCGATGCCGTACGAGTACCAGATCCGGTACGCGTACAGGAAGAACGCGGCCGACGCGATGAGCACCATGCCGGCGGCCAGACCGTCGAGGCCGTCCACGAAGTTCACCGCGTTGATGGTGATGACGACGACCGCGACCGTCAGCAGTGTGCTCTGCCACTGGGTGAGCGCGAACAGGCCCACGCCCGGGATCGGCAGCCACAGGATCGTCAGACCCTGGACGACCATCACGCCCGCGGCGATCATCTGTCCGCCGAGCTTGATCAGGGCGTCGATCTCGAACTTGTCGTCCAGGACGCCGATCAACCAGATGAGCGCCGCCCCGGAGAGCAGGGCCCGTGGTTCGTTGGACTTCTCGAAGACCTCGCTGAGGTTCGGCAGGTGGTCGGCGACCAGCAGTCCCGCACACATGCCGAAGAACATCGCGATGCCGCCGAGCCGCGGGGTGGGTTCGCGGTGGACGTCGCGCGCCCGGATTTCCGGCATGGCTCCGGCCACGATCGCGAACTTCCGCACCGGCCCTGTCAGCAGGTACGTCACCGCAGCCGTGATGCAGAGCGTCAGCAGGTATTCACGCACGGGCTTCCCCACAGGTCTCGCCGGCCATCTCAGCCCCACACCCTAGCGAGGGACGCATACGGTTGGGGACTTCCGGGTAGCGACGATGGTTGCACGAGTGGCTGTGCACACGTGTGCGCCTACCCCGCCTCAGCCGGGATAGGGCGCAAATCTTCCGGCCAGCTCCCTCACTTCTTCACGCGCCTTCGCCGGGTCGACCTCGTCCCTGAGCACCGCCGCGAACAGCGCCGCGACCCGCACCATCTCCGCCTCGCCCATCCCCTGCGTGGTCAGCGCTGCCGCGCCCAGCCGCAGGCCACGGGCGTCCCCGTGGGGCAGCGCACAGGTGTCGAGGACCATTCCGGCGGCCGCCAGCCGGCCGCGGGCGGTGCGCCCGTCGACGCCGAGTGGCGCCGGGTCGGCCGCCAGCAGGTGCGTGTCGGTGCCACCGGTGGTGATCACGAGCCCCTCCGCGCCGAGGGCGTCGGCCAGCACCCTCGCATTGGCGACCACCTGATGGGCGTACGCCGTGAACGCCGGAGTTGCCGCCTCGCCGAACGCGACGGCCTTGGCCGCGATGGTGTGCATCTGCGCGCCGCCCTGTGTGAACGGGAAGACGGCCCGGTCGACGCGCTCGGCAAGATCACTGCCGCAAAGGATCATGCCGCCGCGGGGGCCGCGCAGCACCTTGTGGGTGGTGGCGCAGACGACGTCGGCGTACGGCACCGGGCTGGGCGCCGCTCCCCCGGCGACCAGGCCGATGGGGTGCGCGGCGTCGGCGATGAGGTAGGCGCCCACCTCGTCGGCGATCTCGCGGAAGAGCGCGTAGTCGATGTGACGCGGATAGGAGATGGACCCGCACACGAGGGCCTTGGGACGGTGCGTACGGGCCAGGGTGCGCACCTGGTCGTAGTCGATGAGCCCGGTCTCGGCGTCGACGCCGTAACCGACGAAGTCGAACCAGCGGCCCGAGAAGTTCGCGGGTGAGCCGTGCGTGAGGTGGCCGCCGAACGGCAGTCCCATCGCGAGCACGGTGTCGCCGGGGCGCAGCAGCGCGGCGTACGCGGCGAGGACCGCCGATGATCCCGAATGCGACTGCACATTGGCGTGCTCGGCGCCGAAGAGGGCCTTCGCCCGGTCGACGGCGACGCGCTCGGCGAGGTCGACGATCTCGCAGCCGCCGTGGTGACGGGCGCCGGGGTAGCCCTCGGCGTACTTGTTGGCGAGCGGTGAGCCGAGTGCGGCGAGCACGGCCGGCGAGGTGAAGTTCTCGGCGGCGATCAGCTGGAGCGTCGTGCACTGCCGATCCCGCTCGCCGAGCAGGATCTCGGCGAGTTCCGGGTCCTGCCGCCGCAGCACGTCGAACTCGGGCCCGGGGACGACGGGCCGTACGGCTTCCTGAGCATGCGTGAGCGACATGGTGGGCTCCGGGGCCTGAGCGGGGGTGCGCCGAGCGGCTCCGGGGAGGTGCGGGGGCGTGCCCGCACTTCCTCGGGGTCGCTTAGGACCAATGTAGGCCCGGGGCGCCGGGGACGCCCGGTGTTGCCCCCGCGGCGGCACCGGACGGCGGGCTACGTGCGCGCGGGCACCCCGGTGAGGGCCGTGACCACGGGGTCCACCGCCTGGTGGATCTCGTCCCCGATGGACCGGAAGAACGGCAGCGGCGCCCCGTAGGGGTCGAACACCTCGTCCGCCTCCGCGGTGGGCGCGAGCAGCCACCCGCGCAGCGCCGCGGCGGCCCGCACCAGCGCCCGTGCCCGCTCGATGACCCCGTCGTTCAGCGGCGGCAGCGTCGCCGGGTCTATCGCGCGCACCAGCCGGGTGAACTCCTTCAGCGTGAACGTGCGCAGGCCCGCCGAGTGGCCCATGGAGATGACCTGCTGTCGGTGGTCACGGGTGGCGGTCAGCACCAGGTCGGCCCGGATGACGTGGTCGTCCAGCAGTTCACGTCCCATGAAGCCGGAGGCGTCCGCGCCGAAGTCGGCGAGGACCGTCTCCGCGTTTGCCTCCATGGGCGCGCCCTCGTGGCCCCAGGTGCCCGCGCTCTCCACGATCAGGCCGCCCCACAGGGGGTCGCCGAGCCGGTCCGCCAGGGCGTGCCGGGTCAGCCGCTCGGTGATCGGCGAGCGGCACACGTTGCCGGTGCTGACGTGGAGGATGCGGAAGGAACCCCCGGAGAACCCGTCGGCCCCCGTGAACCCCGTGCCTATGCCACGCCCCGCGTCAGGGGCTGTCAATTCGCCACCTCGAGGTCGGGTACGACCTTCCGCAGCTCCTCGGCGGACAGTGCGCCCTCGCGCAGGAGGACGGGCACCTTGCCGGTCACGTCGACGATCGACGACGGGACGATGCCCGGGGTGGGACCGCCGTCCAGGTAGACGGAGACGGAGTCGCCGAGCATCTCCTGTGCGGCGTCGCAGTCCTCCGGCGAGGGGTGGCCCGTGAGGTTGGCGGACGAGACGGCCATGGGGCCGACCTCGGTGAGCAGCTCGATGGCGACCGGGTGCAGCGGCATGCGCACGGCGACGGTGCCACGGGTGTCCCCGAGGTCCCACTGCAGGGACGGCTGGTGCTTGGCGACGATCGTGAGGGCGCCCGGCCAGAACGCGTCGACGAGCTCCCAGGCCATCTCGGAGAAGTCCGTGACGAGGCCGTGCAGGGTGTTCGGGGAGCCGATGAGGACGGGCGTGGGCATGCCACGACCGCGGCCCTTGGCCTCCAGGAGGTCGGTGACGGCCTCGGAGGAGAACGCGTCGGCGCCCACGCCGTACACCGTGTCCGTGGGAAGGACCACCAGTTCGCCCCGGCGGACGGCGGACGCGGCCTCGCGCAGACCGGTCGTGCGGTCGGTCGCGTCGTTGGTGTCGTATCGCCGTGCCATTTAGCGGGCCTCCTCGTACACGTACTGCTGTGGGAAAAGGGTCTGGGGGATGCTCACGGCATCGCCTTGCGGGCGGTCGCGAAACGCGGCCGGTTGTTCAGGTCGGGGTGGTCGGCCGCGTCGGCCCAGCCCCGCTCCTCGGTGAAGATCCACGGCACCTGGCCGCCCTGGGTGTCGGCGTGCTCGATGACGACGACGCCTCCGGGGCGCAGCAGCCGGTGCGCGGTGCGCTCGATGCCGCGGATCAGGTCGAGCCCGTCCTCCCCTGAGAACAGGGCGAGTTCGGGGTCGTAGTCCCGGGCCTCGGGCTGGACGTACTCCCATTCGGTGAGCGGGATGTACGGCGGGTTGGAGATCACCAGGTCCACCTGGCCGTCGAGGTCGGGGAATGCCTCCAGGGCGTCGCCCTGGCGCAGGTCGACCCTGGACCCCTCGACGTTCTTGCGGGTCCACCGCAGGGCGTCCTCGGACAGCTCCACGGCGTGCACGCGCGAACGCGGCACCTCCTGGGCGAGGGCGAGCGCGATGGCGCCGGAGCCCGTGCACAGGTCGACGATGAGCGGTTCCACGACGTCCATGGCGCGTACGGCGTCTATGGCCCAGCCGACGACCGACTCGGTCTCGGGGCGGGGCACGAAGACGCCGGGTCCGACCTGGAGTTCCAGGTAGCGGAAGTAGGCGCGCCCGGTGATGTGCTGGAGCGGTTCGCGGGCCTCGCGGCGCGCGGTGACCTCCCAGTAGCGGGCGTCGAAGTCGGTGTCCTTGACGGTGTGCAGCTCGCCCCGCTTCACGCCGTGCACGAAGGCGGCGAGCTCCTCCGCGTCGTTGCGCGGCGAGGGCACGCCGGCGTCGGCCAGCCGCTGGGTGGCCTGGGCCACTTCCGCGAGCAGCAGGTTCACGCTGGTCCTCCGGGGCTGAGCTGTTGTCTTGTACGAGGCTTAGGCCGCGGCCAGTTTGGCGGCCGAGTCCGCGTCGACGCAGGCCTGGATCACGGCATCGAGGTCACCGTCGAGCACCTGGTCCAAGTTGTACGCCTTGAAGCCGACGCGGTGGTCCGAGATGCGATTCTCCGGGAAGTTGTACGTACGGATCTTCTCGGAGCGGTCGACGGTGCGGACCTGGCTGCGGCGGGCGTCCGCGGCCTCCCGCTCCGCTTCCTCCTGCGCCGCCGCGAGGAGCCTGGAGCGCAGGATACGCATCGCCTGCTCCTTGTTCTGCAACTGGCTCTTCTCGTTCTGGCAGGAGGCGACGACTCCGGTGGGAATGTGCGTGATGCGCACCGCGGAGTCGGTGGTGTTGACGGACTGGCCGCCGGGCCCCGAGGAGCGGTAGACGTCGATGCGGAGGTCGTTCGCGTGGATCTCGACGTCGACCTCCTCGGCCTCGGGGGTCACGAGGACACCGGCCGCGGAGGTGTGGATGCGGCCCTGCGACTCGGTCGAGGGCACGCGCTGCACGCGGTGCACGCCGCCCTCGTACTTGAGGCGGGCCCAGACGCCCTGGCCGGGCTCGGTGGCGCCGTTTCCGCCCTTGGTCTTCACGGCGACCTGGACGTCCTTGTAGCCGCCGAGCTCGGACTCGGTGGCGTCGATGATCTCGGTCTTCCAGCCGACGCGCTCGGCGTAGCGCAGGTACATGCGCAGCAGGTCGCCGGCGAACAGGGCCGACTCGTCGCCGCCCGCGCCCGCCTTGACCTCCAGGATCACGTCCTTGTCGTCGCTGGGGTCGCGCGGGACCAGGAGCAGGCGGAGCTTCTCGGTGAGCTCCTCGCGCTGCTTGTCCAGCTCCTTGACCTCGGCGGCGAAGTCGGGGTCGTCGGCGGCGAACTCCTTCGCCGTCTCGACGTCCTCGCCCGTCTGCTTCCAGGAGCGGTACGTCGACACGATCGGGGTCAGCTCGGCGTAGCGCTTGTTGAGCTTGCGCGCGTTGGCCTGGTCGGCGTGGACCGACGGGTCAGCGAGCTTCTTCTCCAGGTCGGCGTGCTCGCCGATGAGTTCCTCGACCGCCTCGAACATCTCCGGCTCCAATGGGCTGTCCCCGGCGCCTGCGCGGGCCTTGGGACGTAGGTACTACGACGATTGGGGGGCTGCACCGCAAAGCGCCGGCCCCGGCGTCCCCGTGCCGGGGACGCCGAAGACCGGCGCTGTGGGCTCGCTACTTGTTGGCAGCGGCAGCCTTGCCGAAGCGGGCCTCGAAGCGGGCCACACGGCCACCGGTGTCGAGGATCTTCTGCTTGCCCGTGTAGAACGGGTGGCACTCGGAGCAGACCTCGGCGCGGACGGTGCCGCTGGAGATCGTGCTGCGGGTGGTGAACGACGCGCCACAGGTGCAGCTGACCTGCGTCTCGACGTACTCGGGGTGGATGTCGCGCTTCAAGGTGTCTCCTAGTTTCGGGAGGGCGCCGGGTCGCTGCCGCGGATTGCGGTGGCGTGAACCGGGGCCGACGTACCAGTCTGCCAGGACTGGCCGCATCCCCCAAAACCGAGGGGGCGGATGTTCTATTCCCGGCCGCTCGGCAAGGGGCTGCGACCTCGGCCCGCAGCGCCTCAGGAGGCGCTGACGACGCCCTTCGCGTCACCGGTGGCCGTGCCCTTGGTGGCCGCCCGGGGGATCGCCCGGTCGTTCTTGAGGGCGTCCCAGACCAGCTGGGCCTTGGCCTTCTCGACGATCACGCGGTTGGGGTCCGCGGGGTCGTAGGTGACCGGCATCGTGACCATGTTCATCTTCGACGAGCCGATGCTCTTGAGGCCGTTGGCGAAGGACGCCAGGTCCTTGACGGAGCCGAGGTCGGAGTCGGTGGTGACGGCCTGGGTCGCGGTGTCGGCGAGGTCCCACAGCTTCTTCGGGCTGGTCAGTACGCCGATGTCCTTGACCTGGTTGACCAGAGCCTTGATGAACGCCTGCTGCAGCTGGATGCGGCCGAGGTCGGAGCCGTCGCCGACACCGTGCCGGGTGCGGACCAGGCCGAGCGCCTGCTTGCCGTTGAGCGTGTGCGTGCCGGCCTTCAGGTTCAGGTGGCTGTCGGCGTCCTTGATGTTCTTGGTGGTGGTGATCGGCACACCGCCGAGGTCGTCGATGAGCTTCTGGAAGCCGGTGAAGTCCACCTCGACGTAGTGGTCCATGCGGATGTCGGTCATGGACTCGACGGTCTTCACCGCGCAGGCCGCGCCGCCGGTGGAGTACGCGGAGTTGAACATGACGCCCGACGCGGCCGTGTGCGAGGCGCCCTTGGTGTCGGTGCAGGCGGGGCGGTCGACGAGGGTGTCGCGGGGTATGGAGACCACGCTTGCCTTCTTGTGGCCCTCGTAGACGTGCACGATCATCGCGGTGTCCGAGCGGGCGCTGCCGTCGTCGGTGCCGCCGCCCAGCTTCTTGTTGTCGCCGGAGCGGGTGTCCGAGCCGAGCACGAGGATGTCCTCGGAGCCGTTGTCGACGTCCAGGGGCCGGTCGGTGCCGAGGGCCTGGTTGATGTCGACGCTCTTGATGTTGCCGTTGAGCTTGAAGTACAGGTATCCGACGCCGGTGCCGCCGAGCACGACGATGCCCGCGGCGGTCCAGGCCGTGATGAGCAGGGCCTTGCGGCGCGTGCTGCGGGTCTTGCGGCGACGGCCCTTGGCGCGGGGGCGCAGGGAGTTCGTTCCGGGCTCTCCCGGTGTACCGGTCCCTCCCGGTATGCCGGGCTCCGGCGTGCTCTCGGCGGCCATGTGCTCCTCAGTCCTCAGGTGAAGGTCGGTTACCCCCTGCTTTCAGGGTCAGGCCCGGTCTGTCGTGACATGGCGTACCGCTCCATGGTCACTCCGTACGGTCAGACGGGGAAACTCGGGAAAGGGTTGCACAACGCTCTGTGCCCACCGCGTGGGGCGATGGGCACAGAGCGTCACTGGCGAGTCGGGACAAACGCCGCTCACCTGCGATTTCAGCCGAAGATGTCGTACTGCTTGAAATCGGTACCGACCGAGATCCTTGTGGCGAAGATCTCGCTGGTGGCCTTGCCGGTGCCCGGGTACAGGTAGAGCGTGCCGCCGGGCGTGCGGGCCAGGAAGTCGGCCTTGCCGTCGCCGGTCACGTCACCGGGGGCGTCGAAGGCGTTGTAACCGCCCCACTCGCGCACCTTGACGCGGCTGGAGAAGGCCGCGGAGCCGGACTTGCCGGTTCCCTTGTAGAGGTAGACGTAGGAGTTGCTCCGGCTGCGCGCGATCAGGTCGGTCTTGCCGTCGCCGGTGAAGTCGCCCTTGGCGCGCAGGGAGTTGTACTGGTTCCAGCCGGAGCCGACCTTGACGCGGGCGGAGAAGGACCCGGTGCCCTTGCCGGGGTAGATCCACAGGACGCCGGCGGAGTCGACCGAGAGCAGGTCGGGCAGTGTGTCGCCGGTGACGTCACCGGGGGCGACGATCCGGGTTCGGGTGGTCCAGTCGTCGAAGATCTGCTTGGTGGACCAGGAGCCGCTGGAGCTCACCCAGTGCATCCAGTAGACGCCGCCCGCGGAGCTGTCGCGGACCACGAAGTCCTGGAAGCCGTCCCGGTTGAGGTCGGTCTGCAGCACGACGTTGACGCCGTCCCAGTCGCCCCACGACTCGCGCGCCGCGAACGAGGTGCCCTTGGAGTCCTTCTCGAAGCCCTCCTTGGAGGAGGCGTTGCGCACCCACAGGTCGGCCTTGTGGTCGCCGTCCAGGTTGGCGTCGTCGACGCGCGGGGAGGCGACGCCTACGTAGGTGCTGACCTTCGAGAAGACGCTGTACGCGCCCTTGGTGACGCAGTTCTTCACGCCCCAGGAGACAACGCCGACGATTCGGTCCTTGACGATGAGCGGGCCGCCCGAGTCGCCGTTGCACGCCGTGGTGGTGCCGGTGTCGCTGCCGGTCGCCGGGGTGCCCGCGCAGACCATGTGGCCCTTGATGAAGTCGCTGCCGTAGGCGCCGGTGCAGGTGCTGTCCGACTGGATCGGCAGCGTGGCCGTCTTCAGCGTCTCGGCGCTGTCCTGGTTGGTGGAGCTGATGCGGCCCCAGCCGTAGAGCGTTCCCTTGGTGCCGGCGGCGTACGACGTGGTGTCGCCCGACGTCGTCATCCTGATCGGCTTCGCCGTGACCGGGGCCGCCAGCGTGAGGACCGCGATGTCGTTGTTGAACGTCGTCGAGCCGTACGAGGTGTGGTTCCACTGGCGCCGGACACCGGTGAGGGTGCCGCCGTGCAGGTTCCCGTCCTCACCCAGAAGCTGTGAAGTGCCGGTCAGGACAGCCCCGTTGGCGCTCCAGTCGTAGCCCTTGACACAGTGCGCGGCGGTGAGGATCTTCGTCGGCGACACAACGGAACCACCGCAGAAGAAGCCGCGGTCGTCGCTGTCGTCGTCGGGGGTGCCCCGGTCGTCGTAGTACCAGAGCTGGGCCATCCACGGCGCGGTGGAGATGGTGGTCTCGGTGCCGCCGATGATCTTCGGGTCGATGTTCGACTCCGTCGTACCGGCGCTCAGGGTCGACTTCCGGGTCGTCTCACCCGCCGTGCCGTCACTGGCGACGGCGCCCAGGGCCCGTTCCTTCAGCTCGGCGAACGTGGGCGAGGAGACGGTCGGCTTGACCGTCGGTGTCGGCAGCGCGGTCGCCGCGTTTGCGGACGACATCAGCAGCGCGGTGGCGACGGCGGCGGCCAGTCCGGCGGCCGCGACCGGGACGGCGATACGGATGCGGCGTCTGTGCCGACCGCCCCCGGACATGGGTGTATCCACGAAAGTCCCCCCTCAGAGACCGAAGTTCGAAGGGCGCGATCGTACACCTGTCCCGACATGCACAAAGGGCCGCCTCCGTCACGTGAGACACGCGAGGGAGGCGGCCCTTCAGGGCTGCTTTTGACGTCAGTCGTTGCCGTTGCCCGGCGACGGCGTCGTCTTCTGGATCTGCAGCAGGAACTCGCCGTTCGACTTCGTCTGCTTCATCTTGTCGAGGAGCAGTTCGATCGCCTGCTGCTGGTCGAGCGCGTGCAGCACGCGGCGCAGCTTCCAGGTGACGGCGAGCTCGTCGCTGCCGAGCAGGATCTCTTCCTTACGCGTACCGGACGCGTCGACGTCCACCGCCGGGAAGATGCGCTTGTCGGCGAGCTTCCGGTCGAGCTTGAGCTCGGCGTTGCCGGTGCCCTTGAACTCCTCGAAGATGACCTCGTCCATGCGCGAGCCGGTGTCGACGAGCGCGGTGGCCAGGATGGTCAGCGAGCCGCCGTCCTCGATGTTGCGCGCGGCACCGAAGAAGCGCTTCGGCGGGTAGAGCGCGGTCGAGTCGACACCACCGGACAGGATGCGGCCGGAGGCCGGGGCGGCGAGGTTGTACGCACGGCCCAGACGCGTGATCGAGTCGAGCAGCACGACCACGTCGTGGCCCAGCTCCACCAGACGCTTGGCACGCTCGATGGCGAGCTCGGCGACCGTGGTGTGGTCCTCGGCGGGGCGGTCGAAGGTCGAGGAGATGACCTCGCCCTTCACCGACCGCTGCATGTCGGTGACCTCTTCCGGACGCTCGTCGACCAGGACGACCATCAGGTGGCACTCGGGGTTGTTGTGCGTGATCGCGTTGGCGATCGCCTGCATGATCATGGTCTTGCCGGTCTTCGGCGGGGCCACGATCAGACCGCGCTGGCCCTTGCCGATCGGCGCGACGAGGTCGATGATGCGGGTCGTCAGCACACCCGGGTCGGTCTCCAGGCGGAGCCGGTCCTGCGGGTAAAGGGGCGTCAGCTTGTTGAACTCCGGGCGCCCGCGCCCGGATTCGGCGGCCATCCCGTTCGCCGAGTCGAGGCGGACCAGCGCGTTGAACTTCTCGCGGCGCTCGCCGTCCTTGGGCTGACGGACCGCGCCGGTGACGTGGTCACCCTTGCGCAGACCGTTCTTGCGGACCTGGGCGAGGGAGACGTACACGTCGTTCGGGCCCGGGAGGTAGCCGGACGTACGGATGAACGCGTAGTTGTCGAGGATGTCGAGGATGCCCGCGACGGGGATCAGGACGTCGTCCTCGTTGACCTGCGGCTCGGCGATCTCGTCGCGGCCACGGCCACTGCGGCCACGGCGGTCGCGGTAGCGCCCGCGACGGCCACGGCGTCCGTCACCGAACTCGTCGTCGTCCTGCGGGCCGTTGTCGCGCTGGCGGTCCTGGCGGTCCTGACGACCGCCGCCCTGCTGCTGACGGTCCTGGCGCTCCTGGCGCTGCTGCTGGCCGGCACCCTGGCCGCCCTGCTGCTGCTCGTCGCCCTTGCCCCGGCGGTCGCGGTCACGTCCACCGCGGTCACGGTCCCGGTCACGGCGGTCACGGCGGCCCTGACGACCGTCGGCGCCGTCACCGGCGTCGGCCTTGGCCTCGGCGGCCGGGGTCTCGGCCTTCGGCTCGCTCTTCGCCTCGGCGACGACCGTCTCCGGGCTGCCCGCGTCGGCGGTGGCCCTGCGGCGGCGGCGCTCGCCCGCGGGGGCGTCGTCTCCCGCACGCTCGGCGTCGCTCGCACGGGAGGGGCCGCCGGCCGGCTGGCCGGGGATCTCGATCTGCTGCTGCGCCACGGCCTTCTCGGCGGCCTGCTCGGCCTTCTTCGCGGCCGGCGCGGCGTCGTCGCCCGTACGGGCCTTGGAGGTGGCCCGGCGCTTCGGCTTGGCCTCGGCGGCATCGGCGCTCTTCGCCGGCGCACCGCCTCCGGCCTGCGCCTCCTTGATGACCTCGATCAGCTGGCTCTTGCGCATCCGCGCGGTGCCCCTGATACCGAGGCCGGACGCGACCTGCTGAAGCTCGGCCAGCACCATGCCGTCAAGGCCGGTACCGCGGCGCCGCCGGGAGCCGGCACCGGAGGCAGGCGCGGCAGAGGCGTCCGTGGCGGGCGCGGCTGCGGTCTCCTCGACACGCGCGCCCATCAGATCGGTGGTGTCGCTCACGAAGGGTCCTTCCCTGGAGCGGACGTCGGCCTGTCTGGCTCGGCGACCGGTTGTGCTGTCCGGCTTTGGCCCTTGCTGTGTGGACCATGCCGGGGCGGTGGTCCGCCAAAGCGGCGGAAGACTTGTCTGGTGATGACGATTCCCGGAGCCGTGGCACTGAGGTTCTGTGTCATCGGCAGGGTCACGCCGGCTTCCGGAGCGTGCTCAGCACCGCTCAGCGCGTAGCACGCCATGCATGGCACAAAGCAGTTTGGGAGGCTCCCGGAAGAATGGTTGTCCCGGACGGGGACGTGAAGCACCTCGCCATGGTGGGGTCGGGTGCAGACTTGAGGTTAACACTACCGGATCCAACAAACATTCCCCCTCTCCAAATCCGGCAACCGTGCGTGTTCAGTCGAGCCCTGAAGGGGCCAGCGGCAGCACGCACGCCCCCGATTCGTCGAGGCCAAGGCGGTTGGCCGCCCAGCCCTCACCTGCGAGGCGTGCGACCTTGTCGGCCGATGCCTCGTCGGCCAGCGCGAGGACCGTGGGGCCCGCGCCGGAGATCACTGCGGGGATGCCGTCGGCGCGCAGCCGCTCCACCAGTGCCGTGCTCTCCGGCATGGCCGGGGCGCGGTACTCCTGGTGCAGCCGGTCCTCGGTGGCGGGCAGCAGCAGCTCGGGGCGCCTGGTCAGGGCCTCGACGAGCAGGGCCGCGCGGCCCGCGTTGGTGGCGGCGTCGACGTGCGGGACGGTACGTGGCAGCAGGCCGCGGGCGGTCTCGGTGAGGACCGGCTTGCCCGGTACGAAAACCACCGGAACGATGGAATCGGCGGGGTCCATCCTGATCGCCCGTGCGGCGCCGGCCTCCATCCAGGAGAGCGTGAAACCGCCGAGCAGACACGCCGCGACATTGTCGGGGTGTCCCTCGATCTCGGTGGCGAGCTCCAGCAACGCTGTGTCGTCGAGCTTGCTGTCGCCACCTATGGTGACGGCGCGTGCGGCGACGATGCCGGCGCAGATGGCGGCCGACGAGGAGCCGAGGCCGCGACCGTGCGGGATGCGGTTGGCGCAGACGATCTCAAGGCCGCGCGGCTGTCCGCCCAGCAGGTCGAAGGCGGTGCGCAGGGAGCGTACGAGGAGGTGACTCTCGTCGCGCGGGAGCGTCTCGCTGCCCTCCCCTGCGATGTCGATGTGCAGCCCGGAGTCGGCCACCCGGACGACCACGTCGTCGTACAGCCCCAGGGACAGGCCGAAGGCGTCGAAGCCGGGCCCGAGGTTGGCGCTGGTGGCGGGGACGCGCACCCGGACGGCGGCGGCACGGAAAGCGGGACCGGCCATCGCTCGATGACTCTCCTTGAGCTGCGAGATGTTCGAAGTCGAGCTTCTTTGAGGACTGAACTTCTCTGGGACTGAACTGAGAACCGAAGGACTTTGAAAGCTGGAGAACTGTGAAAGCTGGAGGACTGAAGTGAAGTGCGCTGCGTACGGCAGGACCCGGAGGCCGCAACTACGGCGGCACCGCGGCATATGCGGCGGGCGGGTTCGGTACAGCCTATCGAAGGAAGGTTCCGTGGCGACATAGGGCGCACAGGAGGCGCACGATGCGTGTCGTAAGCCCCCTGTGCACCCCCCGTGCTCAGCGTCTACGCGAGACCGAGGCTCCGAGCGGCGGTTACCGCGTCCACCGGAACCGTAACGGGCTGCGGAGCGCCCGCGACGGCCCAGTCGGGATCCTTGAGTCCGTTTCCAGTGACCGTGCAGACGATCCTCTGCCCGGGGTCGACCTTGCCCTGCTCGGCGGCCTTCAGCAGACCGGCGACCGACGCGGCGGAGGCGGGCTCGACGAAGACGCCCTCCTGGGCCGCCAACAGGCGGTAGGCGCGCAGGATCTCACGGTCCGTCACCTCGTCGATGAAGCCGCCCGACTCCTCCCGCGCGTCCAGCGCGTACTGCCACGAGGCCGGGTTGCCGATGCGGATCGCGGTGGCGATGGTCGAGGGGTCCTTGACGATCTCGCCACGCACGATGGGCGCGGAGCCGGAGGCCTGGAAGCCCCACATGCGCGGCGTCTTCGCGGCGATGCCGTCGGCGGCGTACTCCTTGTAGCCCTTCCAGTACGCGGTGATGTTGCCCGCGTTGCCCACCGGGAGGACGTGGATGTCGGGCGCGTCGCCGAGCATGTCGACGATCTCGAACGCGGCGGTCTTCTGGCCCTCGATGCGCACCGGGTTGACCGAATTGACCAGCGCCACCGGGTAGTTGTCGGAGAGCTGGCGCGCCAGCGTCAGGCAGTCGTCGAAGTTTCCGTCGACCTGGAGGATCTTCGCGCCGTGGATGAGCGCCTGGCCCATCTTGCCGAGCGCGATCTTGCCCTGCGGGACGAGAACGGCGGACACCATTCCGGCCCGTACGGCGTAGGCGGCCGCGGAGGCGGAGGTGTTGCCGGTGGAGGCGCAGATGACGGCCTTCGCGCCCTCCTCCTTCGCCCGCGTGATGGCCATGGTCATGCCGCGGTCCTTGAAGGACCCGGTGGGGTTGGCGCCCTCCACCTTGAGGTGGACCTCGCAGCCGGTGCGCTCGGAGAGCAGCTGCGCGGGCACGAGCGGCGTACCGCCCTCGCGGAGCGTCACGACGGGCGTGCTGTCGGAGACGGGCAGCCTGTCCCGGTACTCCTCGATGATTCCGCGCCATTGGTGGGTCATTGCTGGTTACTCTCCTTCAACCCGCATGATGCTCGCGACACCCCGCACGGTGTCGAGGCTGCGCAGCGCCTCCACCGTCCCGCCCAGGGACGCGTCGGACGCTCGATGGGTGACGACGACGAGAGAGGCCTCGCCGTCCCCGTCTTGTCGACCGTGCTGACGCACAGTATCGATCGACACCCCGTGCTCGGCGAACACGGTGGCCACCTGGGCGAGAACACCCGGTTTGTCGGCCACGTCGAGGCTGATGTGGTAGCGCGTGACGACCTCGCCCATGGGGGACACGGGCAGCTGGGTGTACGCGGAGTCGCCGGGTCCGGTCGCGCCGCCGATCTTGTTGCGGCAGACGGCGACGAGGTCGCCGAGGACGGCCGAGGCGGTCGGGGCGCCGCCCGCGCCGGGGCCGTAGAACATGAGCTGCCCGGCCGCGTCGGACTCGACGAAGACGGCGTTGTACGCGCCGCGCACGGAGGCCAGCGGGTGGCTGAGCGGGATCATCGCCGGGTGCACGCGCGCGGTGACGGACTCACCGTCGGCGGCCCGCTCGCAGATGGCGAGCAGCTTGATGGTGCAGCCCATGTTCTTCGCGGAGGCGAAGTCGGCGGCGGTCACCTCGGTCATGCCCTCGCGGTACACGTCGTCGAGGCGTACGCGCGTGTGGAAGGCGATTCCGGCGAGGATCGCGGCCTTGGCGGCGGCGTCGAAGCCCTCGACGTCGGCGGTCGGGTCGGCCTCCGCGTACCCGAGCGCGGTGGCCTCGTCGAGCGCCTCCTGGTACCCGGCGCCGGTGGAGTCCATCTTGTCGAGGATGAAGTTGGTGGTGCCGTTGACGATGCCGAGCACGCGGTTGACCTTGTCGCCGGCGAGGGACTCGCGCAGCGGCCGGATCAGCGGGATGGCGCCGGCGACCGCGGCCTCGTAGTACAGGTCCCGCTTGTGCTCCTCGGCGAGGGCGTGCAGCGCGGCACCGTCCTGGGCCAGCAGCGCCTTGTTCGCGGAGACGACGGAGGCGCCGTGCTCGAAGGCGGTGGTGATCAGCGACCGGGCGGGCTCGATACCGCCGATGACCTCGACGACCACGTCGATGTCGCCGCGTTTGACGAGGGCGGTGGCGTCGGTGGTGACCAGGTCCGGGTCGATGCCCGCACGGACCTTGGAGGGCCGCCGGACGGCCACGCCCGCGAGCTCGACGGGCGCCCCGATCCGGGCCGCGAGGTCGTCGGCGTGCGTCGTCATGATGCGCGCCACCTCTGAGCCGACAACCCCACAGCCCAGCAGCGCCACCTTCAGCGGACGCGTACGCATCATCCGACCTCGTTTCCTCATACCGTCACGGTTGGTCCAGTCTCACTCACCGGACGAGAGTTTTTACCCTACGTCCGGATTGTGAGACGTCTATTTCATTTTTCGTGAGGCGGAAGACAGGAGATCTTCCGCCTCCGGTCGTCCGCGCTCGTACGTCAGCCGACGTCCAGGCGGAGCAGGTCCTCCTCCGTCTCGCGGCGGACGATGACACGGGCCTCGCCGTTGTTCACGGCGACGACCGGCGGACGCAGTGCGTGGTTGTAGTTGCTGGCCATCGAGCGGCAGTACGCCCCGGTCGCCGGGACCGCGATGAGGTCACCGGGAGCCAGGTCGGAGGGCAGGAACGCGTCCCGCACCACGATGTCGCCGCTCTCGCAGTGCTTGCCGACGACGCGGACGAGCATCGGCTCGGCGTCACTCGTGCGGGACACCAGGGAGACGCTGTACTCGGCGTCGTAGAGCGCGGTGCGGATGTTGTCGGACATCCCGCCGTCGACGGAGACGTAGGTGCGCAGCCCGTCGAGGGGCTTGATGGTGCCGACCTCGTAGAGCGTGAAGGCGGTGGGGCCCACGATGGCGCGCCCGGGCTCGACGGAGATGCGGGGCGTGCGCAGCCTGGCGGCCTCGCACTCCCTCGTCACGATCTCGCCGAGCGCCTTGGCGATCTCGTGCGGCTCGCTCGGGTCGTCCTCGCTGGTGTACGCGATGCCGAGGCCGCCACCGAGGTCGATCTCGGGCAGTTCGACGCCGTGCTCGTCGCGCACCTCGGCGAGGAGCTTCACCACCCGCCGCGCGGCGACCTCGAAACCGGCCATGTCGAAGATCTGCGACCCGATGTGCGAGTGGATCCCGACGACCTCGAGCCCGTCGAGGGCGAGCGCGCGCCGTACGGCCTCGGCGGCCTGTCCGTCGGCGAGCGCGATCCCGAACTTCTGGTCCTCGTGCGCGGTGGCGATGAACTCGTGCGTGTGCGCCTCGACGCCGACGGTGACCCGGATCTGCACGCGCTGCCGCTTGCCGAGCGACTGGGCGATGTGCGCGACCCGCACGATCTCCTGGAAGGAGTCGAGCACGATGCGCCCGACGCCGACGGTGACAGCCGTCCGGATTTCCTCTTCGGACTTGTTGTTGCCGTGGAAGGCGATGCGGTCGGCGGGCATGCCCGCCGACAGGGCGGTGGCGAGCTCGCCGCCCGAGCAGACGTCGAGGTTGAGCCCTTCCTCGTGCAGCCACCGCACGACGGCGCGCGACAGGAACGCCTTCCCGGCGTAGAAGACGTCGGCGTCGTGCCCGAAGGCCGTGCGCCAGGCACGCGCCCGGGAGCGGAAGTCCGCCTCGTCCATGAAGTAGGCGGGCGTGCCGTACTCCTCGGCGAGGTCCTTCACGTCGATCCCGCCGATGCTGACGGACCCCTCGGGCGTACGGGTGACGGTGTGCGCCCAGACCTTCGGGTCGAGGGCGTTGAGGTCGGCCGGCGGTGCGGTGTAGTGCCCCTCGGGCAGGACATCGGCGTGACGGGGCCCGGCGGGGTGTGCGGAACGGCTCATGTCATCTGGGCTTTCTGCTGTTTCTACTTGTGTCAGAGGTAGTCGGGTGCGCTGATGCCGAGCAGGGACAGGCCGCCGGCCAGCACCGTCCCGGCGGCTTCGGCGAGCGCGAGCCGGGCGCGGTGGGCGGCCGAGGGTTTCTCGTCGCCGAGCGGCAGCACGGTGTGCTGGAAGGCGAGCAGCGCGTCGGCGGTGGTGACGAGGTGCCGGGCGAGCCGGTCGGGGGCGCGGTGCGCCGCGGCGGCGGCAAGGGCGTGGGGGTACTCGGCGAGCGCGGCAAGGAGATCGTCCGTGTGCGGCACGTCATGCGGTACGTCGTCGGGGGCGCCGTCGAAGCCGAGGCGGGCGGCGCCCCGGCTCAGGGCCCGGGCGCGGGCGTGGGCGTAACGCACCAGGAAGAGAGGGTTGCTCTCCCGCTGGACGAGGTGGTCGGCACTGATCCGGGGCCGGTCGTGGCCTGCGGGGTGCAGCAGCGCCCAACGGGCGGCGTCCGGGCCGAGCGGCGCGGGGTCCTCGGCCGCGGGAACCGGCCGCAGGTCCACGGGCTCCCCCGGCCTCGCGTGCTCGACCTCGACGCGACCGCCCTGGACGGCGACGACCCGCACGAGGACATCGGCGACGACCTCGGCACGGACGTCGTAGGGGATACGGAGTACGACGACCTGCCCGTCGAGGGCGTCACCGCGCCCGTACTCCCCCGCACGGATCGCACGTACGAGCGGGGCGGCGACCCCCTGGAGCCGGATGTTGAGGAAGCCGGGCCCGGTGATCTCGACGCCGGCGACACCGTCCGTACCGCTGATGTGCGGCCGCAGGATCTCCGCGACCTGCAGCGGGGGTCGCCCGGCGGGCCTGGCGAGCTGCAACGCGATGTTGGTGGCGTAGTCCCCACACCCACCCGCCCCCGGAGGAGCCACCACAACCCGCGCAGGCACGGCCACCTCCAGCTCCCCCGCGTCGACAGCACGACGCACCGCGCGCAGCACGGTACGGGAGAGCTCGACGGGGGTCACGGGACAAGCGTAGGGGAGGAGGGGGGTGGGTAGGCGAGCCGGTTTCGCGAGGGTCCGGGATGTGGACGGGTTGCTGGCCGGGGGCCTTGGGGGAGGGGGGTCGGCGGCACCCTTGGCGGAAGGGGGAACCGTCGGCGCCTCGACAGGAGCAGGGGACACGAGGAGAGAGGTGGCCGGGAAGGGTCAGTGACCGGCGCGGCCGGCGTGTTCGGTGGGGGTGGGGTGGTCGGCGCGGCCGGGGTGGTCGTTGAGGTCGGCATGGTCGGGGCGGTCGGCACGCTCGGGGCGGTCGTTACGGCCGGCACGGTTGGGGCGATCGGGGCGGTCGGGGCGGTCGGTCTCGCTTGCATCGAAGGGTCCGTGTCCGGGTCCGGGTCCGGGTCCGGCTCCCGCTGCCGTTCCAGCTGCCGTTCCAGCTCCGACTCCGGCTCCGTCGAACGGCGATCCGGCGGCACTGCCGCCCTCGCCACCTCCGGGTCCCCGCCGCTCCACCAACTGCCGTACGAGCCGCACGAGTTCGGAAGGTTCGAAGGGCTTGGCGAGAAACGCGTCGACGCCGACGTCGAGCCCGCTCTCGACCTCGTACTGCGTGCAGGCACTCACGATGGCGAGCGGCAGATTCCGCGTCCGCGGATCGGCCCGGAGCCGGGCGGCGGTGCGCAGCCCGTCCAGCCGCGGCATCACCACGTCCAGCGTCACGACATCGGGCCGCACCTGATGCACGACGTCCAGACATTCGACACCGTCAGCCGCGGTCACGACCTCGAAACCCTCCAGTTCGAGGTTGACCCTGATCAGCTGCCGGATGACCTTGTTGTCGTCCACAACAAGCACCCGACCGGACACGCCTGGCACAACTCGAGAGTAGGTCCGCACCCACCACCGCGTCCGGGTTTTCCGGACTTCTACGTGGGGTGGGGGTGGGGTGGGGGAGCACGGGGGCAGCGCGGGGGCGGGAGTCGCTTGGGGGTGGGGGGTGGGGTTCGGCTTGGGGGTGGGGCGCGGTTCGGCTTGGGGGTGGGGTTCAGCGGCGGATGGGGCGGTGTTCGGCTGCGCATGGGGGGCGGGGCTCACCCGGCGGGAGGGACGGGTGGGCGTCCGCCGGGCCCGGCATGAACGAGGGGTGGGCGTCCCCCCGCACGACACGAGGACGGACGCTCACCCCTCCGCGAAGTCGGGCGCGCGTCCTACCCCCGGACACCACACCTGCCCTGCTCAGGACACCAACCTCGCCCCACCAAAACCCGTTCATGGCCGCCCCGAAAGAGCTGGTAGGGTTCTACCCGTCGCCGCGAACACAGCGCCGATACGCCCCCGTAGCTCAGGGGATAGAGCAACGGCCTCCGGAGCCGTGTGCGCAGGTTCGAATCCTGCCGGGGGCACCTTGCATGAGGTGCCCAAAGACCCCGTCACCAGCGGAAACGCTGAGGGTGGGGTCTTCGCGTATGTGCAGCCGTATGCCACCGTGAGCGGTCCTATGTCGGAGTCCGTGGACTATTCGTGGACACGATCTTGAGGCATCGCCCCTGGTCAGCCCCAGGAACGGCGAAGGCCCCCGGACGAATCCAGGGGCCTGAAGCGTAGCGCGGCGCGTGTGGGATCACTCGTACTCGCGCAGTAGCTCTTCGATCTTGCGGTTGCCGGTCTCCTGCCGACCGTCGATGCACTTCGCGTAGCGGCTCAGCAGGACCTCAACGCTGTTGCCTGCGCGTTCGGCAACCTCCGTTGCGTCGACTCCGGAGTTGAGCCAGGTCGACAGCGCCGAGTGCCGTAGGTCGTATGGGCGGGCGGCGAGCGGTGAGGCGAAAACGGCCGGCGGGAGCGCCAGCGCGCGAGCCTCCTGCCACACGCGGAAGTACGTCGACGAGCCGACCACTCCCCCGCGTTCGTTGGTGAAGAGGCGCCCATCGTCGGCCACGCCGAAGGTGTCGATGTGGTCCCGCAGGATCGCGACGAGATGCGGCGGGATCGGCACAGGCCGGACCTCTTCCACGGGCCGGTTCTTGAGTCCGCGGTCGTCGTGCGTTTCGCCGGAGTCGGTCCACCGCTTGCCGACGCTGGGGCGAGTGTTATTCAGCAGCGCAGTTCCCCAGCCGCTTTCAGACAGCTTCAAGTCCGCCTCTTTAAGACCGACAGTTTCGGCCGGACGCAAAGCGCCGTAGTACATGCAGGCGAAGAAGCCGACCAGTCGACGACCGCGAGCCCGACCATAGCCGCCGATGTAAGAGACTGCGGCCAGAAGAGCACGGGCCTGTTCAGGGTTGGCCACCACACGGGGGTCGACTTCCTTGACAACCTTCGGCTTTTTCCAGCGAACCGAGGTGACCGGGTTCTCTTTGAACTCGCCGAGATCCACCGCATAGTGCATGGAATTGACGAGTGTCCGCCGCTTGCGCCGTACGGTTTCCGCAGCCGCAGCCGTCCCGTCGAGCTTCAGTTTCAAGGAGTCCAGCACCGCCCTGGCGATCGATGCGTCGCCGAGGTCCGACAACGGGCGCGAAGCCTTCCCCACCCAGTGCAGCGCGTTCGCGATCTCAGTCGGCAACTCGCGGTCGTCGGGACCAGGCAGGACGAAGGCCCAGTTCCGGAGAGCCTTCCGAAGCAGATCATCAGCCGGTCGTCCTGGACGATCGTCGAGGAGCGCCACAGTCACCGCGGTCAGCGACTCGTTGATTCCGTCGCGTGTGTTCGGCGCAGCGTGCGGCCACTTCATCGCAAGGTACTTCAACGCGAAGGCATACCACGTCATCGAGGGCGCCTTTTCGACCATCGAATCCGGCAGCCCAGTCACCGTGTCGAATTCATCTCCGTCGCGCATGGCACGGAGCAACTTGGAACGGTAGTTGTCGGCAAGTCCCTTGGTGCGGAACTGATCGGAGAACACGTTGCCAGCGACGATCCACCTGACGTCGTAGGACGGTTTCTTGGTGTTCCTCTTCCGTACGCCCCAGACCTTCACGTCGAGTGACTTCATGCCGCAACCCTTTCTCGGCTATTCAGCCATGCCGTGAAGTCGCTCCGCCAGACCCTCAGTTCACCATTGGGCAACTTGAAGGCCTGCGGGGCGTGTCCCAGTTCGCGCCAGCGGTAGAAGGTCCGTCGCGAGATGCCCTTGAGCTCAGCGAGGATCTCCGGGACGGTCATCAGCTCGTCTTTCACGCCGGTTCTCCTTCAAGGCTTCGCGGGCGGTGTCGCGGTTGAGTTGGAGGTCGCGGGCGATGGTGGCGGCGAGGGCGGATTCGCCGGGGGTGTGGCCGTGTCCGGCGTATTGCCAGTCGGCAAGGACGAGGGCGGTGTCCCGCTCGCGCTCATCGAGGCTGAGGGCGGCGCGTTCCTGGATGGCGCGGAAGTCGGCACGAGCCTGCCGGAGGTTGCCGAGCGTCGTTGAGTATCGGCGGGACTTGGAGCTGAAGTGACCGCGGAAGCCGAGCATGTGAGCCCAGGCCCATAGGCGGCGTTCGGGGTAGAGCGGGTCGAGGTCGCGGCATGCGGTGATGAGTCGGCGGGCGTGGTCGGGGACGCCGTGGCGGTCGAGTTCGGCAAGTTCGCCGATCCGGCGGTCGAGGGTTCCGGTGTTCTCGGCGGCTTTGGTGGCGTACTTGGCAACGTAGGAGGCGACGGCCTGCTCTGTGAGGTCAGAGCCGTCCCCGAAGGCCTTGACCGGCCGGACGTCGAGCTGTCGACCCCACCGGAACGTACGGGCGGGTTGGTCGCCGGAGGCCGGGACGCTGACGCTCGTGTAGGTGTGCGCGGCGGCGGCGCGGATCGCGGCCGTGAGCAGGTTGGTGCTGGCCCAGGACGGCGGCGGGGTTGCAGGGCCGTCGGGGCCGTCGATTCGGATCACAGCGTGGAAGTGGATGGCGCCGCGCTTTTGGAACTCGGCGACCTTGCCGTAGGAGACGCGGCACACGTCAGCCAGTTCGCGTTGAGTCAGTCCGGCGCGGGCGGCGATCTCACGGCGGAGCCGGTTGACGAAGCGCATCCACAGGTCGCCCGCGTGGTTGTTGAAGAGCACGGTGCCCGCGTAGTCGTAGGTGGCCGGGTCCAGGGCCGTGCCGAGCGCGGGATCGTCGGCGGCGTGCCGAACGCTGCAGCGGCAGACACCACGGTCGGGCCGGTTGTGGACCGGGCCGAACGACGGGGCGGTGAAGGTGGCGAAGACGCGGGGGTGTTCGCGGACGGTGGCCGGGATGTCCTTGTCGGCGTCTCCGGCGAGTCCGGCGCGGATGAGGTGGTAGGTGTCGCCCGCGTATGTCCAGGCGCAGGCCGGGCAGCGGGAGGCGCGGCGGTTGCCGCAGGCGATGCGGAGGCGTCCGCCCGGCTCACCCTCTGTGGAGTAGTGATGCAGGGTCTCGCCGGTGGTCTTGTCTTTGGTGAGGGTCCAGCCGGTGAGGTGGATCGGGTTGGCGCAGCCACCGGTGCGGCGGATCTGGTCTTGCCAGCGGTCGAAGCCCGGGGACCCGGCCACCCGGAGGAGGTCTCCCAGGGTGATCGGGTCCAGGCCCGCGAAGGTCGCGGTGTCGGTCATACGCGGCCCCCAGCGAACTGGGCGACGCGGGCGTGCCGGATGCCGGTGCCGTGGCAGGCCGTGCAGTCGACGGTGAGGGTGCGCAGGTGTCCACGGGCGTTGCGGCCGCCGGAGGTGATGGCGGCGGCGGCGAAGCCGTCGCAGTTCGGGCAGATCCGTGCCGTTGTAGCCGGAGCCGGGGTGTGGCCGGTCATGATGGAGGTTCCTTCCGGTTCAGTGGATCGGGCAGGGACAGCGCCCGGGCGGCGGAAACTTGGCGGTTTCAGGGCCGCCCGGGGGCCGGTCAACGGCGCTTGGCCTCGGAGGCCAGCAGGGAGCGCAGGACCACAGCGCACACGGCGACTGATGCGCCGGTGATGGCGACCGCGAGCAGGAGCGAGACGAGCACGGCGCCGACGACCAGGACGCCAGCGATGCCGCTGCCGACGAGGGCGACCACGGTGCCGGGGGTGAGCTGGACCACCGGCCGGGACGGCGCCGGGGCCATCGCGGGCGGCGGAGTGGGGGTCTGCGTGCTGGGGACGATGGCGGTCGGCTCCACGACGGCGGGCGGAGTGACGAGGCCGGTCGGTGTGGGCATGGTCGGAATCTTCGGGCGGAGCATCGGTGAACACCCTTCTGTGGTGGGCTACTTGACGAATGTGTTGATGGCGGGGGCGAGGACGCTGTCGGCGAGGAGGAAGCCGCCGAGCAGGAGAACGCCGATGAGCCATGCGGGCGGGCGGATGAGCTTGACGCCGAGGTAGCCGACGGCAAGCAGGGCGAACCAGAGCGGGACGTCCATGCCGGTGACCTCCTAGCGGACCTTGCAGCGGTGGGTGCGGGCGGCGAGCTGCGCGGCCGACTGGCTGGAGTAGTCGGAGGACCAGCCGCAGTTGTCAGCGCTGCACACGGCGGCGTGCTTGGTGTGGCCGTGACGATCGCGGTGGGTGCCGATCTGCACGGGGCCGATGCGCATCACGGAGTGGAAGAAGTCGCGGGCCGTCATGACGGGTGGTGCTCCTTTCGGGTCAGGTGAGTTGGGCGGCGATGGCGTTGGCGAGCGGGGCGGGGACGCCGAGGCGAGAGCGCAGGGTGTCGGTGTCGATGCGGGCGCCGGTACGGGCGTGGTGCTCGTCGGCGACCTTGCGGGCGTGGTCAACCAGCGCGGCCGGAACGGCGGGAGCCGGATCGGCAGCGGGCAGAGCCGGGGCAGGCTCGGCAGCAACCACCGGTGCGGGCTCCGCGGGTTCGGCGGGGTCCGGCTCGATGACAGTGCCTTCGGCTTCGGGGGCCGGGGCTGCGGGCGCCGGCGGAACCGGCACCCGGTCCCCGGCTGAGTTCGAGTGGGCGAGGAGTGTGCCGCCGAGGAAGGCGAGCGCGGGCCATCCCGCGACGCCGAAGCGCAGCCAGGCCGGGGGATGTTGCAGGTCCAAAAATCCGGCAGTGGCGACGTTCGCGCCGAGCGAGGCAACCAAAGCAATCAGGAACCAGGACCACGCCAGCCGGGAGGGGCCGGAGTTGCGCAGCCGACGCCAGGCGGCAACCAGGAGCAGGTCGACGCTGATCGGGTAGGCCCAGGCCTTCCAGCCGGTCTGTCCGGCCGCGGCGGCGAGGTCGTGCAGGTGGGCGAAGGACAGCGCACCAGCGATCACGGCTTGCACGAGGACGGCATCGGGGCGGATCGAACGGGTCATGTCTTCACCTCCTTCAGGGTGGTTGGGCCAGGACGGGGCGAGGCTCACGAGGTCCAGCCGCCCCGTCCCGGCGCGGGTCAGTGGCGGTTGAAGCCGGGGCAGCCGTTGACCATGTGGTCCACGCACTGCGGGCAGTCCCCACGCAGGCCCCTGTGGACCGTGCGGTCGTGGGCGTGCCGCCAGCACTGCGGGCACTCGCCCTTAGGCGTGGACAGGGACCGTTCAGCGGTACGCGGCGATGTTCCGAACAGACCCATCACGGGCTCCTCTTCTGTGGATGGCGGCTGTTCAGTCCTGGAGCGCTTCGCCGGTGCCGAAGCAGCCGAGGCAGAGGCCGGTCTGCTGGCCGACCAGACGGCGCTTGCGGCCGACGCGGACGGTGACGGCGACTTCGCCGGTGCCCTTGCAGGCCGGGCACTGCTTCGCCCTCGGCTTGCGGACGGCGGGCTTACGGGCGGCGGGCTTGCGTGTGGCCATGGGTGGTGCTCCTTCCGGTGTCAGGCATGGAGGGGGTAGGGACCTGGCGCGAGGCGGTCGCGCCGACCGGTGGAACCGGGGAGGGATCAGGCCGCGGCGGGGGCGGTCTCGACGGCCGGGGCGGTGACCGGGGCCAGTGGGCCAAACCGGGGCCGGAACGGGGCCAGCGTGGGCAGGTCCGGGGTGCGGTCGGCGTGCCGGTTGCAGATGTTCACGGCCTGTCGCAGCGTGGTGTGCGGGGCACGGATACGGGCCCATCCGCCGGTTGAGTCGCCGGTGATGGCGATGCCGGGGGCGTCGGTAGGGATCTGGATTGCGGCGAGGACCGCGTCGGGGGCGATGTCACCGAAGGCCATGTTCGCCGAGGATTCGTCGTTGACGCGGTGCGCGGTGCGGCCGGTGAGCTGGGCCCGGAGCATGGTGATGCCCTTGCCGAGTTCGGAGCCGAAGCGCTGCCCGCAGATCTCCAGGTAGATGCCCGCGGCGCGGCCGAGCTGGGCGAGGCGGACGAGCGCAGTGATGATCTGATCCCGGCGCTTCTCCTCCGCCTTGCTGGCGAACAAGGCGAGTTCGGCGACCTCATCGACCAGCACCACGACCGGGATGGGGCGCAGGTCGGCGGGCAGGTCCCAGATGTCCGCGGCAATCTCCGCATCCGGCACATCCACGGTGATGCGCTGCTGGGCGCGGATGAGCTGGTAGACGTCCGCCATGTGTGCGACGAGGGCATCGAGCAGAGCGGCGGCGGTATCGGGGGTGTCGGCCAGCGCCGTGAACCGGCGGGCCAGCGGGAAAAGTTCCACGCCCCCTTTGCAGTCGATGCCGACCAGCGCCACATCGAGCGGGGCCAGCCCGGCGACGAGGTTGCGCTGATAGACGGACTTGCCGGACTCGGTGGCACCGAGAGTGAGGGCGTGCGGCACTGCCCGGTAGTCGCGGTAGTGCACGGCTCCGTCCTCACGCAGGGCAACCGGGACCCGCATCGGGCGCGTGTCGGTCCTGGCGGGCATCTGCACCCGCTTGAGCACGTCGTAGCCGGTCATCCGCAACTCCACGACACCCGAGTGCAGTTCGCGGGAGGTGACGCCGTACATCGCGAACGAGTGCCGCAGCCGGTCGCACGAGGCAGCCACGTCGAAGGCGTCCTGCCCGGGACGGAGCTTGAGACGCAGGACCAGGCCGGTGCGGGTCAGACCTATCCGGGCAATACGCGGGGCACGGGGACCAGGAATCGGGCGGTTGGCCATCCGGGCCAGGGCCAGGCGCCAGCGGGAGGGCGGGACGGTCAGCCCGCAGGCGTCCATCACAGACGCGTACCGCACCAGAACCCGCACGCTCGCGAGGGCAACCCCGAAGGTCAGCCAGTACCAGGCGGGACGCCGCCACCGCAGGAGCACTGCGGAGACGACGACCATCACGAGCACGACCGTGCACCAGGCCATGGTCAGGCCGCCTTGGGCTTCGAGGCAGCGGCGACGAGCGAGGTCACGGCGACCGCACGAAACGCGATGCCGTGCCGCTTCTGGCCGTTGAACTCGTTCTCCCACGGCCGGGCGATAAGGCCCGTGAGCGCGACCGGGGTGCCCATGGTCAGCTCGCCGGAGATGCTCGGCTCCGGGACGGTGATGGACAGGATCTCTACTTCGTCGTTCGCCGCGAACATGACGTCGACAGTCATCATCGTCGCGCCGGTGTCGGCGTCGGTGGCGATCTCGCCGGTACGACGGTCCTTCACCTTGGGCTGCGGGGTCTTGGCGACCATCACGGTCGCGGTGGAGGTGTCGATGGGAATCTGACGCATCGTCTGTTCTCCTGATCATGCCGGGTGTTGGAACCGGCTGGCTTGCCGGTGAGATCAGGAGACCGCGAAAGGTAGTGGACGTATCACGGTCCGTATGGACGTTTAGGGACGTCTGAGCTATCGTCAAAACGTCCCCTAGACGTCCCAAGAGAGGGCTCGCCATGGCGAACGAGCGTCTGCGCGCGGCGATTTCGGCAAAGGGCGAGACCATCCAGTCCCTTGCCCAGCACGTCGGAGTCGACCCGAAGAGTGTGGAGCGCTGGATCACGACCGACCGGACGCCGCACCGAGGGCACCGGTGGAAGACCGCGAGCTTCCTGGAAGCAGACGAGATCTACCTGTGGCCTTCAGTCGAGAAGCAAGCTGAGACGGCAAGCACGTCCGAGCTCATCACCTATTACCCGCACCGGGGCGCCGTTCCAGCCCCACTGTGGCCATCGCTTTTCGAGAAGGCCGCGAGCCAGATCGACGTCCTCGTGTATGCAGGCCTGTTTCTCTTCGACGGTCACCCCGACTTGCCCGAGCTGCTGGCGGAGAAGGCCAACGCAGGCACTCAGGTGCGCATCCTGCTAGGCGACCCGGACTCCGAGATGGTGCGGCAGCGGGGCGAAGAGGAGGGCATCGGTGACGGCCTGGCCGCACGTGCCCGGATAACCCGCAGCTACCTCGATCCGGTCGCCAAGACGTCAGGCCTTGAGATCCGGCTGCACGACACGATCCTGTACAACTCGATCTACCGGTTCGACGACGACGTGTTGGTGAACCCGCACGTCCTCGGAGCACCAGCCGGGCAGAACCCGGTTCTGCACTTCCGGTACATCCCGGGGGCTCGAACCTTCCGGCACTACATGCGCAGCTTCGACTACGCATGGGACCGGGGACGATCTGCGTAGCCGAGGCCGAATCGGCCGGCGGGGAGACATGCGACGCTGGAAGCATGGCCCGTATCGACTACTTCAACGACCCGAGCGCCCCAAAGGCGAACAGCATCGTCCCCTCAGTGACCGCGGTTGCCCTCAACGAGGCCGGGGATGTGCTGTTGATCCACAAGACGGACAACGATCTGTGGGCACTACCCGGCGGCGGGGTAGACGTTGGTGAGTCAGTCGCCGACGCAGCCGTACGGGAGACCAAGGAAGAGACCGGGTTCGACGTCGAGGTGACCGGCCTGGTCGGGCTCTACACCAACCCCGCGCACGTCATTGCGTACGACGACGGGGAAGTGCGCCAACAGTTCTCGATCTGCTTCACAGCGCGCATCGTCGGTGGGGAGCTACGGACGAGCAGCGAGAGCAAGGAAGTGGCGTTCGTAGCCCCGAGCAAGCTGGACGAGCTGAACATCCATCCGTCCATGCGGATGCGGATCGATCACGGCCTGGAGAACCGGGCGAAGCCCTACATCGGTTAGTCAGCGAGACGCGCAAGCGTCCGCTCGACGGCCGCCCCGAGGTAGGGCCGGGCCTTACTGATCGCGTTGTGAACTTCACTGCCTGGCTCGTAGCGAACCAAGATCTCATCCATTCGCTGATCGAAGGCGAAGGACTGTCCCGCCGGACCGGTCGTCATGTCGGCACAGATGAGGGCGTCCGAGAGCGGAGAGTCTTCACGCTCGTACACAGCCAACTCGGCTGTCAGCCCTCGCTGTTCCGCCTCATAGACGGCGCCGGAGTGATGTGCGACGAGTCGCACGAGTCGCGTTGGCGCGCCGAGCCGCTCCAGGTGTCGGGCACCGTCGAGGGGATGGAACCCTGTCTCACTCAGCTCCGGGGCGTAGCCGATGTCATGCAGCCAAGCGGCGGCAACAAGAAGCTCCCTCTCGCCCTCGGACACAGCCGCGGAGACCTCACGCGCCCTGGCTGCCACGGCCTGAGTGTGCAACCAGCGGTTCCCGAGCGGGGGCAGCAGGGACTCAGCCAGTTCGGCCGCACCCTGGGGCGTGTCCAATACAGAAGGCATGGATGGAACCGTAGCCGAGTCGAGAGGGTGGCCGACAGCCCGAAGCCGGACGCTCCGGATCATGGCGCGGTGGGAGTTTCCCTACTTCATCAAGGCCCGCGCACGGCGCGGGCGCGCGCCGCCCGACGGCGCGGCCTGCCTCTGTCTTCGCCCCGGCTGGCCGCGCCAGGCGGCGCGCTACGTGCATGCGGGCGGAAGTGGAAACCCTCTGTGGCTGGGGCGGTCGGCTCCACGACTTTAGGCAGCCACCATGGGGCGAGCCTCGAAGATCATGGCCCCAACGTCGTGCTTTAACGGGCAGGTCCACAGACTGCCCGACTCGCCGGAAGCTTAAGGGGCCATGATCACTCGCCCCATGGCAGCTCCCGCCCAAAGTCGCTACGCCGACCGCGCGAGCACGTGCAGGCCCACAGGCTCCGAGCCCAAATGATCTTTCCCGAGATGCGGGCGGTACCCCATCCGGCAATCATTGAAGACGGGGCATCACAGGAACCACCTAAGAGGTGATCCACCCATGTCGGAGCAGCTAAAGGTCACGTGCAAGAGCTGCGGCCAAGAGTTCCCGTCGCCTATCCAAGCCGACAGGGCAACATTCGAGGACCCTACGAACCGCATTTCTGGCAATTCGTATCAGTGTCCGAGTTGCGGGCAGGCAAGTACCTATGAGAAGGGAGACCACTTCTTCGCGTGAGTACGGCCTGTAGCCAACGGTGGTTGGAGACCCCGGCAACTACTTTCGTGGGAGCGAGGGCTCTCCAGAGTCATCGAGTTGCGTGGCAGCCGCATGTGGCCAGTGATCATGGCATCCAGTCGACGAATGCGTGTCGAAGTTGGCGAAGCGGGTTCGTCATCTCCCGCTTGTGCGCAGGTCAAGGGTATGGAGTGCCCAGAGCGCCCAGGGCCCTTCTAAGCGCTTGGCCTCATGGCACGCGGGGTGGTCGGCTACGCCGCCCGGCCTAGAGCTCTCTGAGCAGGCAGGCAAGCGCCGCCTATACGTCTCCGAAGTAGGTCGAGTGAAACGCGGCAGAGTCACTCAGTCCAGCGACCTCGCTGTTGAACCACGATGGACGTGGCCTGGCAGTTGGGCGGCAAAGACCACTCAATGACAGACAGCCCAGCTAGCTCGATCATTTCTTCCGTGATGCCTAGCCTATGCAATGGCGTCTCGGAATAGCGTTGCAGCCAATTAAGACGCCTTTCCCTCTCCGCCTCTTCCATTTGCACCCAGACATCCACCACGACGCCTACTTGGGAATTTTTGCTTCCGCCTTGGAGCCATAATCGCCGCACGTAGGGAAGGGATGCCGGATCTTGAGCTAGTAATACCAGACACCATGCCGTCTTGTAGCCCAGCGATGGCCCGTGATGCGTCACCAGCCGATGAGCACGCCACTGGCTTATGGGTGCCAGAAACCACCGCCACATTGCAGTCACGGACTCTTCTCCGTTGGCTCGACAACGCTCTTAGCGGGATTCAGCTGGACCGTTCCTCGCGAGCCGAGCTGGACTGCTCTAGCTGTAGTTCACGCTTTCGCTGCTCTTCCTTGAGTCGCTCGACATATCTTGCGAATAGACGCAAGCGGTCTGCTTCAGCTAGCGGGACGCCGTTCTGGCTCGCATAATCGTCGAGCATAAATTGAGAAGCGTTGTAATGCTTCTCAATTTCATCCGCGGTGGATTGAAGATTATAGCCGCGCTCTCGGAACTTAAAGTATCCCGTCACGCCAGCCGAGATACCAACCAAAGCACTCAGAGCAGACGTACCAATGGCAAGACCTTTATTGTTTCCTTCATTCATAGCCGCCAGGGTGGATGTGACGATCGAGCCACTGATGATCACCAGTTGGAATGCGTTATGCACTCTCCTATTCCTACTGGCTCCCTGCCGATATTGAGCAATCAGGTCAAGGGACGCTTCGCGGTATATTCGAAGCCCAGATGGAGAGTCGAGCGGAAGGCGGGCGGCCGCCGTCTGGCGGTCTTGCAGGGCATTACGAAGGAGTCCAGCGCGATTAACGATTTTCTTGCGGTTCTTCCAAATGGTCCAGGTTAAGGCAATCCAGAGCCCCAGGACTATTATCAGCCCTGCCCAGCGCGTGAAATTTGGCTTCGATTCCCAAAGCCCAACTATTACCGTGTACCCCAGCAAGAAAGCTAACGCGACTGCGCCAAATAGACACAACGCGAAAATGCGTTGAAAGGTCCTGGAAGCGCGCAGATCATCTTCTATCTCATCGAAAATCTTTACGCGCTGCCGATACTCTTCCTGCAAACGTCTTTCTTCTTCGACTGTCAGTGCAGGAGGAGTGTGTGTAACTCCGCCGGCCGAGCGCGTGCGTCCGCCTGTAGCACCCTGTCCGCTGGTCACAGCACCCCCGTACTCCGACTCGCTAATGCAATGCGTTGGGAGAGTACGGACAGTTTGAGTGGCCCACAATGCCTCATTGCCACTCGGGAGGAAATAACCAACCAATGTTACTGCTGTTCCCCAAGTTGTTTGATAACTGACATTATTCACGCCATGTCAAGCGCTGATCTCCTCATATCATGACGGCAGAAGCACAGGGGGCGCACGGGGTGCTCAACAAGCGCGACCGGTCAGCCCCAGCCCCACTGAGACGAAAAGGTCTTGCTGAGTCGCGGACTATCCGTGGACGAGTGCGGCTCAGCCAGACGCAGACCAAGCCCTGACCAGCGACGCTTCCTCAGATCGAAAGGCCCTCCGGAGCCGTGTGCGCAGGTTCGAATCCTGCCGGGGGCACCCCTCATGAGGTGCCCAAAGACCCCGTCACCAGCGGAAACGCTGAGGCCGGGGTCTTCGCGTATGTGCAGGTGGATGCCGCCCGACGCGACCGTATGTCGAGGTCTGTGGACGAGGCGTGGACGGGATCTGGGGGCATCGCCGCAGGTGAACCCGCCGAAACAACGAGGCCCCGGACAGATTGCCAGGAGCCTCGCGCGTTGCTCAGTGATCACGCTTGGATCTCGCGGACCAGGGTGTTGTCTCCTTCATAGAGCTCCAGGGAGTACCTGAAACCGAAGCGGTCGAGTACGCCGCCGAGCTCGTCAAAACGCTGTGGGTTGACGACTCCGCTCAGCAGTACGTCCGGACCCTCGATCGGGTCGACCTCCAGCTGACACCAGCTGGTTTCGACCTCGTATCCGTGCCAGGAAGACGACCTCGAACTCCACCCCGCCCGCACGAAGTGCTGGGCCACGGCAGAGGCATCCTGGCAACCGCGCAGAACACCGCATACGTTGTTGTCCACCTCAACCCACTCAGGATCGAGCTGCTGACCGTCTTCGGATATGTCCACGCCGGAAGTATGAAGCCGCAGGTCCGGCGCAATCACTCGTATTCAGGAAGCAGGTCCTCGATACGCCGGTTGGCGACGTTCTGCCGTCCATCAAGGCACTTCGCGTAGCGGGTGAGCAGTACCTCAACGCGGTTGCCAGCACGTTCGGCGACCTCGGTGGGGTCGACACCCGCGTTGAGCCACGTCGACAGGGCGGAGTGCCGAAGGTCGTACGGCCGAGGCAAGAGGCGAAGCCGCCACAACCGGGAGCAGCGCGAGCAACCGAGCCTCCTGCCACACGCGGTTACGTCGAGGACGGGACGACCGCGCCCTTCTCGCTGAAGAAGAGCCGTCCGCCATCCGCCGTGCCGAACATGGCCAAGTGCTCGCGGAACACGGCGACGAGGTGGGGCGGGATGGGCACCCGCCGGACATCCTCGGCCGGTCTGTTCTTCAGCCCGCGGTCGTTATGGGTCTCCCCTGAGTCGGTCCACTGCTTGCCGACCGACGGACGGGGCCGGTGAAGCAGGGCCGAGCCCCAGCCTTGTTCGGGAAGGATCAGGTCCGTCTCGACAAGGGCGACCGCTTCAGCCGGCCGGAGGCCCCCGAAGTACATGGCGGCGAACAGACCCACGAGACGACGACCGCGAGCGCGCCGATAACCGCCCACGTAGGAGACGGCCGCCAGAAGATTGCGAGCCTGCTCCGGGTTGGCGACCACGCCGGGGTCGACCTGGTTGGACACCTTCGGCTTCTTCCAGCGGACAGCCCGTGACGGGGTCTCACGAAGCTCCCCCAGGTCGACCGCGTAATTGGCCGCGTTGACGAGCGTCCGCCGCTTGCGCCGCACGGTTTCGGCTGCTGCGGCGGTGTCATCGAGCTTGACTTTCAGCGAGTCGAGGATTGCGCGAGCCGTGGCGGGTTCAGCAAGGTCGGCGAGGGGCCGAGATGCCTTGGAGACCCAGTGAAGGACGTTCCGCATGTCGCCCGGATTCTCTCGGTCGTTCGGCCCCGGAAGCACGAAAGCCCAGTTCCGAAGCGCCTTGCGGATCGCCTAATCAGACGGCCGTCCAGCACGCTCATCGAGGAGCCCTATTGTCACGCTGGTGAGGGATTCGTTGATGCCATCCCGCGTATTGGGGGCGGCATGGGGCCACTTCATCACCAGATACCTGAGGGCGAAGTCGTACCACGACACAGCCGACTTCTTCTCTTCCATCGAGGCGGGGAGGCCGGACTCCGTGTCGAATTCCTCGCCGTCGCGCATCGCGCGCATGAGTTTCGCTCGGTAGTGCTCGGCGAGTGCCTTGGTGCAGAAGGAGTCGGAGAAGACGTTGCCCGCCACAGACCAGCGGACGCCGTACGAGGGCGTCTTGGTGTCGTGCTTGCGCACGGCCCAGACCTTCACGTCGAGAGACTTCACGCTGCCGCCTCCAACTGCCGCAGCCATGTGGTGAAGTCGCTCCGCCACACCCGGAGTTCTCCGTTGGGTAGTTTGAACGCGACTGGCCCGTAGATCGATGCCCAGCAATACCAGGAGTGGCTTCGGTACCACCCAGGCTTGTTCGGTGGCTAAATGCGACGCGGTTGACCATTTGTCATGCCGTAATTTCCTCCCACCCCATCGCTTTTGCGATCTTCTTGTTGTTCAAGTCCTCGTGCCCGTCGATGCAACCTTCGTACCGACGGTGGATGACCTCTGGCGAGTTACCCACGCGCCTGGCCACCTCGGCGCCCGGGACCCCTGCGTTCAACCAGTTCGTGATACACGTATGCCGGAGGTCATCAGGGCGCCGTCCTGGCGGGGAAGCCGATTTATCTGGCGGCAACGCGAAGGGACGGGTTTCCTGCCACACGCGCCAGTAGCTGGAGGTGCCGAGCCCGTCGCCGCGCTCGTTCGGGAAGACCCTGCCGTCCCTGGCCGTGCCGAACCCGTTCAGGACGCCCACGCCTACACACAGCCGGGCCGGCCTTGAGTCATCTACCCCGGAAGCCGGACACTCGGTATGGGCACACGCCCCGAGCCATCAGGACTAGAAGCCGTAGGACCTGTCTGCCTGGTACAGCTCAGAAACGTCGTCCCACTCCGCCCTTGGCGGGCAACCGTTCGGTTCACTTCAGTCCGGTTGGAAGAACGCGAGGAGTTTCTGGGCGGCGTCCGGTGACGTGAGCAGTTGCTGCATGTCTGCGGACATGCGGGCGGCGGTGCTGGTGCGTTCGAACATTTCGCGTTCGTAGTTCTGGACGGCGGTGGGGACGTCGTCCGGGTGTGCGGCCAGTGCGAGGGCGAGCAGGGCGCCGTCGAGCAAAGCCATGTTGGCGCCCTCGCCCACGGGCGGCATCAGGTGCGCGGCGTCGCCGAGCAGTGTGACGTCCGGCTTCGACGGCCAGGTCAGGCCGACCGGGAGTGTGGTGAGCGACCGCGGCACGACCGTGTCGTCGCAGGCCGCGATCAGTGCGGTGAACCGTGGGTCCCAGCCGTGGAGCAGGTCGATCAGCCGGGACCGGGCGGCGGCCGGGTCGTCGAACGGGATCCCGCTGGTGGCGAACCAGTCCTCGGCGGTGTTGTAGAAGCTGAGGCCGATGCGAACGCGGCCGTCGCCGTTGCGCTGCGCCGCCAGGGACAGTCCGTTGCCGAGCACCCAGTAGTTGCCGCGCCCGACCATCGCCGCGAGGTCGGGGTGCGTGCGGTCGATGTCGGGAATGCCGACCTCGACGACGTTCTGGCCGAGGTGCGCCGGGCGGGCGTCAGTGAGCAGCGGGCGGACCCGGGACTGGGCACCGTCCGCGCCGACCAGCAGGTCGTACGTCGCACTGCTGCCGTCGGCGAAGTGCAGCAGACCGTCATCGGCGTGCTCGAACGCGTGCCCCCAGCGCACCGCGCGTTCGGGGAGGGAGTCCAGCAGCAGGTTGCGCAGATCGGCGCGGTCGACCTCGGGTCGATCGAGCGGGGCGTCGTCGGGGGTGTCCTCCTGGAGCAGCAGGGTGCCGTCCGGCTCCAGAAGACGCATGTCCTGGCCTTCGCCACGGGCAATCGCGTGGAACTGGTCGATCAGGCCCGCCTCGCGCAACGCCCGCTGGCCGGAGTGGATGTCGAGCATGCCGCCCTGGCCTCGTGCATCGCGTGACGGTTCGCGTTCGTACACGACGGCGTCGATGCCGTTCACGTGCAGCACTCGGGCAAGGGCCAGGCCGCCCAGGCCGGCTCCGACGATGGTGACGGTCATGGTCATGGCTGCCTCCGATTCACCGTATTGCCTGCCGGCGGGACGTCGACTCGTGATGCGCGCGGACCACTGGCGGCGGGGCAACGACGCCCGGCGCCTGAGGCGATCCCGTCCGCGACCGGGCGGTTCACCGGCTCAGCCGGGGCGCGAGGATCGTGCGCACTGTCTTGGCCACCTTGCTCGCCGCGGAACCGTCCTCTTCTTCGGGTTCCGGTTCCAGTACGTGTTGGATCTGCAGCAGCAGTTGGTTGGTCGACCGCCAGAGCGGGATGAACAGGCCTGCGACCGGACCTGCGCCCTGGATCGGGCCGTTGGACAGCTCGGTGACCTTCTTGGCGAGCGTGACCGTGGTCGGGTCCCGCAGGATCAGGTGCACCTCGTCGTCGACGAGCCGGATTTCCATCCTGCGCGCGGCGGTCTCCTCCGGGTTCGCGTCCGTGGTCGTCCCCGGATCCAGTTCGTCGATCTTGGCGGCGACCGCGTCCGGGTCGACTCCGAGTTCGCGCAGCACCCTGGCCGCCATGCTGTTCTCCGCCCGCAGCATCGCCTCCAGCAGGTGGTGGCTGCCGACCGGGGCGCCGCCTGCCAGCGCGCCGGCGGCGGACACGGCGTCCTCGGTGGCTGATGTGCCGACCGGCCAAGAGCCGGCCGCGACGCCCTGCGGTCCCTGCGATCTCTGCAGTCCCTGCGATCCGTGGGATCCCGCCGATCCCGCCGATCCCGCCGATCCCTCAGATCCCGCCGATCCCTCCAATGACGCCAGCACCGCGGCACGGATCCTGCTGATCGGGCTGATCCGTTCGGCGAGTACCTTCGCGGCGACGCCCTCACCTTCCGTGACCAGGGCGAGCAGGATGTGCTCCGTACCGATGTAGGTGTGGTGCAACTGCAGCGCCTCGCGCAGGGCGAGGTCCAGCGTCTTCTTCGCGCCCGGCGCGAACGGGATGTGGCCTTTCAGCTCCTGCTTGCCGGGCTTGACCACCGCGGCGATGTCGGCCTGCGCCGTCTCCTTGCCGTACCCGAGCCGGTGCAGCACTTTCGCCGCCACGGTGTCCGGCGCGTCGAGCAGCCCCAACAGGATGTGCTCCGTGCCGATGTAGTCCTGCTTGAGCAGCCGCGCCTCCTCCTGAGCCGTGACGACCACCTTGCGGGCTTCCGCTGTGAACCTCTCAAATGGCATGGCTCCATGGTCCCAACCCTGTCAATACACTGTTATTAATAGGGTCACCGTGTGGAAGGGAGGGTGTGATGGAGACACCGTCGGACTGGGAGGACCGGCTCGCGCGCTGGCAGAACGAGCTGGAGCTGTTCGAGCGGCTGGACGAGACACCGTGGGTGACGCTGGCCAAGGCGGAAGCCGAGACCGGCGTTTCCCGTTCGGCCCTGCGGTCCTGGTACCGCAACGGCGAGATCCGGTCCCGGCTGGTGGACGGGCCCAACGGGCCGCAACGCCTGGTCCAGCTGGAGGCCGTGATCGAGCGCGCCGCCGCCTCACCGCGCATCCAGCGCAGGGCGGAACGAGAAGTCAGCCTGGAAGCCCAGGTCACCCTGCTACGGCACCGGGTCGACCAGCTTGAGCTGCGGCTCGCCGCGCTGGAGCGGAAGTGACCGGCTGAGCCCTGGGGACCCGTGCCGGGGGTGTGGCTCTACGGCGGCTTGCCTGTGAACCGGTGGGCGTCCCGCCCGGCCCGGCCCGGCCCGGGAACCGTTCCTCCGGATCCTGCGTGACCTCCTCTTGACGTGTTGTCTGCTGGTGCTGAGGGGACCGAATGAGAGCGCGGACGATCGGGAGCGTGGCGGTATCGGCATGTGTGGCGCTGGTGGCGTGCGCATGCGGTCCGGACAAGGCGAAGGAGGACGACGCGGGCGCGAAGCCTTCGCAGTCGTCGGCGTCCACGCGGGCCGAGGAGCCTACGGCCACGCCGTCCGCGTCCGCTCGGACCGAGAAGCCGTCGGCCGAGCCGACCGGCGACCAGCCCGCGCCCAGGACGAAGGAGGGCGCGATCAAGCGGTACGAGCTGTACCTCCACGCCCTGGGCCGTGAGGACATCAACACGGTCTGCGACGTGGCCGGGCCCGCCGCGAAGAAGGCGCAGGACCAGGGGCTCGGCCCGTGCACGTCGACGTACACCGCCGTGTTCCGGATGATCTCGCCCGCGCAGAAGAACGCTCTGAAGACCTCGACGGTCGACCCGCGGCGCGTCGTCGTGCGTACGCCCGACAAGGTCGAGATGCCGGTCGCAGCGGTCAGGTCCTCCGCCACCTTCTCCGAGAGCGACCTCGGCAGCTACACCCTGGAGTACCTCAAGAACGACTGGTACATCACCGACTGAAACCGACTGAACTCGACGCGCGAGAAAAGAATTCTTGCGTGAACTCCCTTTGTGGGGATTGGTGTTGGTGTTCCAGGAGGGGCAGCCAAAGGAATTGCGCGTGATGCTCCGCGGGTGATGTTGCGCACATCAGTGGTCGGGGTGTCTAGGCAAGTGGCTGTTTTTCGTCGACAGTTGGGCGAGTTGGGTGACGCGTTGTCGCCGGGGGGTTTGAGGCTGGGACGCACTTTTTGTGCGGCCCGGCGTTGCCGATCTTCTGCAGAAAGCTCTCGCTGACATGCGCAATTCGTCCGACATCCCCGTGCAGCCCCATGTCGTCTCCGTCGCCGAGGTCATTCCCGGTGATCTTCTCGCACTGTCCGAGGAGGACGTGACGGCGGACAAGTGGTACGTGGTCATGCATACGCTGCCCGAGACGCCCGAAACGATTCGGGTCACGTTGCGACCGCCGCTCGGCGGTATTGATCGCGACGAGTTGTTCGAGCGGGGGCACCGGGTGACGGTGGCCTGTCGGCGGGTGGATGTCGGGGGAATTCCTCATCTCGTCCCGGCCGATCTCGATGCGGTGGAATTCCGCGAAGGGGATCGCGTCACCCTGCTGCGCGCGGTGGATCCGCGGGCCGTGGAGGAGTCGTACACCCGCAGGTGGGGGCACTGGCACCGGGATCTGGAGGGACCGGTCCAGGAGCACGTCGAGGAGCGCGTCGACGACGCCGAGCTGCGGAGGCTGGGCGCCCAGGCGGCCGGAGAGGGCTACGTCGTACGGCATCACCCTCGGCCGGGCTCCACGGCGCGCGTCGCGGGGCCGCGGCGGGTCGTCGTCACCGGTCTCGGGGCCATCACGCCGCTCGGCGTCGGTGTCGGGGAGCTGTGGCAGGGGCTCGTGGAGGGCCGGTGCGGGATACGGGAGTTGGAGGGCGAGGAGTTCGCCGAGTTGCCCGTGCGGGTCGCGGGGAGTGTTCCCGTGGACCCGGTCGGGCTGCTGCCCCGGCCGCAGGCGCGGCGGATGAACCGGGCCGCCCAGTTCGCCGTGCTCGCGGCCCGGGAGGCCTGGCAGGACGCCGGATTCGACGTGGCGGGTACGGCCGAGAGCGGGCTCGATCCCGAGCGGGTCGGCGTCAGCGTCGGTGCGATTCTCGGCGACGCCTCCGTGCTCGTCGGCGGCGACCGGAAGCTGCGGGACAAGGGGCCGCGCGCCGTGTCACCGCTCACCACCCCCATGACCGTGCCCTCGCAGGCCGCGTCCCAGGTGTCGCTCGCGCTGCGGATCACCGGCGAGGCGCGCACCGTCACCAGCGCGTGCGCCTCCGGCACCGAGGCGATCGGGCAGGCCATCGACCGTATCCGGTACGGGCATGTCGACGTCGCCCTCGCGGGTGGCGCGGAGGCCGTGGTCACCCCGGCGATCATGGCCTCCTTCGCCGCCATGCGCGCCCTGTCCACGCACGGGCTCGACTCCCGCGACTCCGCCAGCCCCTCCCGGCCCTTCGCCGAGGACCGCGACGGCTTCGTGAACGGGGAGGGCGCCGGGCTCCTGGTGCTGGAGGCCGAGGAACACGCCCGGGCACGCGGCGCCCGCATCTACTGCGAGGCCGCCGGCTGGGGGCTCTCCGCCGACGCCCACCACATGGCCGCGCCCGACCCCTCCGGCCGTGGCGTCGCCCTGGCCCTGCGGCGGGCCGTGAAGGACGCGGGCGCTCACGTCGTCGACGTCGTGCACGTCAACGCCCATGCCACCGCCACCGTGGACGGCGACCTCGCCGAGGCGAGCGCCGTGCACGCCGTCCTCGGCCGGGGCGTCCCCGTCACCGCGCTCAAGGGGCACCTCGGCCATCTGCAGGGGGCTGCCGGCGGGGTCGAGGCCGTCGCCACCGTCCTCACCCTCCACCACGGCCTCATTCCGCCCACCCTCGGCTGCGAGCACCAGGACGACGCCGTCGACCTGGACGTGGTGACCAGGACCGCGCGGCCGCTGCCCACCTCCGGCGACCTCGCCCTCAGCAACTCCTTCGGGTTCGGCGGGCACAATGCGGTGCTGGCCCTCCGGCGGGTCGGATAGTCGGTCGGTCGGCCAGGGGGCAGTCGGCAGAAGTACAGGACCAGGCACGAGTACGCGATCAGGCGGAAGCGCGCTTTCGGGGCGTCGTCGTCTTTGCGCTGCTCTTCTTCGCCGCTGATTTCTGAGCCGTCGTCGCCGTCTTCTGTGCTGCTGTCTTCTTCGCTGCCGTCTTCTTGGCTGGCGTTTTCTTTGCCGTCGTCTTGTTCACCGTCGTCTTGTTCGCCGTCGTCGACTTCTCGGTGGCCTTCTTCGTTGCCGACTTCTTCGTTGCGGCCGTCGCCGTCTTCTTCGTCGTCGTCTTCTTCGCCGTCGACGTCGACTTCTTGCCGCCGACCTCCTTGGGGGCCGTACGAGCGGCCTTTCGGGGTGCTGTTCTGCGGTCCTGGAGCGGGGTGACGTCCGCTGTGCCGGTGGCCTTCCCGGTCGTGTCGTCAGTGGTCTCGCCGCGGGATTCCTTGGCCGCGCGAACGCTTTTCTCCAGGGCCGCCATCAGGTCGAGGACCTTGCCGGCAGGCTTCTCCCCGGTCGGAGCGGGCGGCTTTTCCTGGCCGCCCGCCTTGGCGGCGATGAGTTCCTCGACAGCCTCGCGGTAGTCGTCGTGGAGGTCGGCGAGGTCGACCTCGCCGAGGGTGTCCATGAGGGCGTCGGCGAGGTCGAGTTCCTTGTCACGGACGGTGACACCCGAATCCGGGGCGACCTCCTCGGTGGTACGGATCTCGTCCGGCCACAGCAGGCCGTGCATGGCGATGACGTCGTCGACGACGCGCAGCATCCCGAGCCGCTCGCGCCCGCGCAGGGCGTACTTCGCGATGGCGACCTTCCTGCTGCGCTTCAGGGCCTCACGCAGGAGGGTGTACGGCTTGGCGGCGGGGACTCCGCTCGCGGACAGGTAGTACGCCGTGTCCATCTGGAGGGGGTCGATCCGGTCGGCCGGTACGAAGGCCACGATCTCGATCGTCTTGGCGGTCGGGATCGGCAGCTGGGCCAGGTCGTCGTCCGTGATCGGGATGATCGTGCCGTCGGCCTCCTCGTACCCCTTGCCGATCTCCCCCGTCGTCACCTCGCGGTCCTCCAGCTCGCAGAACTTGCGGTAGCGGATGCGGCCGCCGTCCTCCAGGTGGACCTGACGGAAGGAGATCGAGTGGCTCTCGGTGGCGTTCACCAGCTTGATCGGGATGCTGACCAGGCCGAAGGAGATGGCGCCGTTCCAGATGGATCGCACGTGCAGCACCCTTCCTGTCGGTAGGCAAAGCCATGCTAAACGGACCGGCCAAACGTCACATCTCGGGTTTCTACGACTTCTCGGGCGCGATTCCTTTCCGTGTTGCCGCTGGTCTGCATGACCAAACGCTCTCGCCCCCAAGGGCGGGACACGACGGACGGCAAGACGACATGAGGAGAGCGGGACCATGACCAACGACATCAGCACCAGCACCAGCACGACTGCGGGCAGGGGTACGGGTTCGGGGGCGACCCTGGAGGAGCGCGGCGCCGAGGCGGCCGTACTCGCCGTCATCGACGGGGTCTTCGCCGCCTGGGCCGACAACGACGCCGACGCGGCCGTCGCCTCCTACGCCTCGGACGCGACCGCGCTGCTTCCGGGCACCTACCTGGAGGGCCGGGAAGCGGTCCGCACGGCGATGGCTGCCGCCTTCGCCGGGCCGCTCAAGGGAGCCCACGTGATCCACGACGTACTGAGTGTCCGGTTCTCCGGCACCGGGACGGCGCTCGTCGTCAACAGGGCGGGACTCGTCCTGGCGGGCGAGACCGAGCCGCGCGGCGAGAACCGGGCACTGGACTCCTGGGTGCTCTCCGAGAAGGACGGCGCCTGGCAGATCCGGGCGTTCCACAACGTCCCGCAGAACGCGGGCTGAGCCCTGGGGCGAGGATCGCAGGAGATCGAGTTTCCATCTGTTTCAGGTGATTTGAGCCGGATTTTCGTGGGATTCTCGTCGTATGACGCCGATCGCGGAGGTGGAGGGCCGGCGGGTGGCCCTGTCCAACCTGGAGAAGGTCCTCTACCCCGCGACCGGATTCACCAAGGGCGAGTTGCTGCACTACTACGCCACCACCGCGGACGCGCTGCTGCCGCACCTCCGCGACCGGCCGGTGTCCTTCCTGCGCTACCCGGACGGCCCGGACGGCCAGGTCTTCTTCACCAAGAACGTGCCGCCCGGGACGCCGGACTGGGTCGTCACCGCACAGGTCCCCCGGTCTGAGGGGCCCGCGCGGATGGTCCTCGTCCAGGATCTGGCCTCGCTCATGTGGGCGGCGAACCTGGTGACCGAGTTCCATACGCCCCAATGGCTGATCGATGCGCCCGACGAGGCCGACCGGCTCGTCCTCGACCTCGATCCGGGTGCGCCGGCGACCGTCGTCGAGTGCTGCGAGGTCGCGTTGTGGCTGCGGGAGCGGTTGGCGGCGGACGGGATCGAGGCGTACGTGAAGACGTCCGGGTCGAAGGGGCTGCATGTACTGGCCGCGGTGGTGGCGACGCCTTCGCGGCGGGTGACGTCGTACGCCAAGGAGCTTGCCGTGGCTGCGGAGCGGGCGATGCCCCGGCTGGTCGTGCACCTCATGAAGCGGAGTCTGCGGCCGGGGAAGGTCTTCGTGGACTGGAGCCAGAACGCTGCGCGGAAGACCACGGCGACGCCGTACACGGTGCGGGCCCGGGGGGCGCCGGCTGTGTCCGCGCCGGTTTCCTGGGGGGAGGTGGAGGGGTGTACGGCGGTGGGTGAGCTGGTCTTCCATGCCGGGGACATTGCCGGGCGACTGGAGGCGTACGGGGATTTGCTGGCGCCGTTGTTCGAGCCGGGGACGGGGGCGGTGGTGCCGTGAGCTGAGCCCGGTGGGGATCCGCTGCGCGGGGCTGGTGTTGGCCTGGGGTGGGCCCCGGCATCCCCGATTCGTTCGCACCCGGGGTGGGTGGGTAGGCCCCGCGTGCCGCTTCCTTTGCTGGTCACCCGGCGTGGTTGCTGGGCGGGGGTGGGTTGCGCAGCCCGGCGCTCACGGGGCGCCGCTGCGCCCACCCGTGCCGCCCCTGGCGGCACGATTGCCCGCAGTGACGCGGCTTCGCCGGCCACCCGGCGCCACACGCACCCGCCACTGCTGGGTGGGCAACCGTCCCCAGCCGCACGCGCGCCCGCAGAAACGAGGCTTCGCCGGCCACCGGAGTCACACACACCCGCCGCTGCTGGGTCGGCAGCCGCCCCCAGCCACACGCGCGCCCGCAGAAACGAAGCTCCGCCGGCCACCCGGCGCCACACGCACCGCCGCAGCGTGGGCGGGCAGCCGCCCCTACCTCCACGCACGCCCGCAGTGACGCGGCTTCGCCGGCCACCCAGCGCCACACGCACCCGCCACTGCTGGGTGGGCAACCGCCCCCAGCCACACGCGCGCCCGCACAAACGCGGCTCCGTCGGCCACCCGGCGCCACACGCACCGCCGCAGTGTGGGTGGGCAGCCGCCCCAAGCCGCACGAATACCCCAGCCAAGCCCTCCCCCGTCACACCTCCAACCACGTATGCCGGTCCCTCGCCATTGCGTGGAGGGCCTCTACGTCGGCCGGTTTGAGGGTGCCGCCGAGGTGGGCGAGGGTGGTGAGGTCGGTGTCCTGGAGGATGCGGACCTCGCGGGGCGGGGTGGTGATCTCCAGGGTGGTGGGGCCGCTGAGGGCGAGGAGGGGGCGGACCTCGGCCGTGAGGGCGTACGACGCGCGGTCGGCGTCGGCGCGGACGCGGCGCAGCAGCGCCACCGGTTCGCGGCGGCCGATCGTGACCATGGGGTCGGCGACCAGGACCCGCTGCTTGCGGGCGTACACCGTGCGTACGGCGAAGAGTCCGCCGGGGCCGATGACCAGGTGGTGGATGCGGTCGCCGCCCGGCAGCGACACGGAGTGCAGGGTGTGCCAGCCCGCGCCCTCCAGCCGGTCGAGGGCCTCGCCCACTGCCTGTTCCGCGGCGAGCGCCCGGCGCCGAGGGTCCGGCCGCAGGCGGTGCGCCGGCCCCGGGTCGCGGTCGAGGTCGATCACCAGCGCCTCGCCGGGACGGTTCGGCGCGAGGTCGTCGTCCGGGTGAAGTGTGAGCCGGGCCAGCTCCGCCGGGGTCGGGACGGGGGGCGGTCCCACCGTCACCGGGCCGGTCAGGAACGGCCCGAGCGCATCGAGCACGTCCTCCCGCCGGTCGTCGCTGAGCAGGTTGACCCGGGCAGCCTCACGGTCGTACCAGGCGACGTTCCTCCCGTCCGTCAGGCAGACGTACAACCGCTCCTGACCATGCCGCCAGGTCGGTATGACGCGCAGTCCGCTCATGCACCATCACCCCTTGACCATGGGAACAGGCGGGGTGCTCCGGGGGCAAGAACCCGGTTACCTTTGTGAGCAGTTGGGGGAGTTGGGTGGGACTGGGAGGCATCGTTGCGGACCCGCAGAAAGCAACCCGATGTACCGGCTCCGGACAACCCGTGGAGCGAGGTCTTGCCCGGTCTGTGGATGGGCGGGCACGAGTTCGCGGGGGACTTGGGGCAGCTCGAATTCGCTGTCGTGCACGATGAGTTCGACCTCGTCCTGACGCTGCTGCGGCTTCCGGGGCACGGCCCGGACCCGGGCGTCGAGCACCATGTGTGGGCCGTCCCGGACGGGCCGCTGGACGGCACGCAACTGGCCGGCGTGATCCGTCTGGCGCAGGCCGCCTGCGACGCGCTCGACGAGGGCCGCCGCGTACTGGTCCGCTGCTACCACGGCTACAACCGCTCGGGGCTCGTCGTCGCGCATGCGCTGATCCGCAGGGGCCACTCCCCCGACGAGGCGATACGGCTCATCCGCACCCGGCGCTCGCCGTGGGCGCTGCACAACGAACTGTTCGTCGAGTACCTGCAGACCGGCCTCGCCACGGCCCGCCTGCTGGAGGAACTCGCCGAGTGACAGCCGGCGCCGGCCGCCCCCGTGCACCCGCCCACCCCCACCGGTGAACAAAAAGGACTTCCCTACGAATAAGGTGTGTACGAGAACGGTCACCTGACGCAGGAGTGCAGTGATCCACAGCCGCCTCGCACGCGCGGTCCTCGGCGCCGCCACCTCCGCCCTGCTGGCGTCGGCCCTGGCGGGCTGCGGCGACGCGGGCGCCCTCAAGGGCGCCGGAGCAACCCCCACGGCCGTCGGGCCCACGAAGCTCTGGCCCCAGGTGCCGCCCGCCTCGACCCCGGCGCTCGACTACGGCGAGGCGGACACCGAGACGGTCAAGGGCGTCACGGCACCGGGCGACGACATCCACAAGGTCGACCCCGTCGACGTCGTACGCGCGGAGGTGGCCGCGCACCCGGACGACTACACCGGCCCGCACGCGGTGTACGCGAAGACGGTCCAACAGCTCAAGGACTGCAGTAACAAGAGCAAGAACAAGCACCAGGACCAGGACCAGGGCCGGAAGAGCAGCAAGAACTGCCCCATCCTCCAGGCGTACTACCGCGATCTCACCGGAGACGGGAAGGACGACCTCGTCCTCGGCATCCGTCTCCCCGACGACCAGCTGGCGGTACGTGTGTACATGTTCCTGCACCACAAGCTGGTGCAGATCATGGGCACCTCGGACAGCACGGTCAGCGTGGAGATCGCGGGCCGGGACGTGATCATCCGCTCGCCCTCGACGCTGCCGGGCTACGAGTACCGCACGGTCTGGTCCTGGGACGCGGAGCAGGACGCGATGCTGGCGACGCGCGACGAGATCCTCCGGGTGGGGACCCCCTCCCCGTCCCGTCACGGCACCGCCCCTCCCACCACCTCCCCGGCGCCCTCCGAGAGCGCCTCATGAGACCCGGGCCCCACAGACCGGAGCCGCGCAGACCAGGGCTCCGCAGGGCCGGACTCCGCAGACCCGCCCTCCCCCACTGGACCGCCACCCTCACCTGGAAGGCGGCCGCATTCATCACGGTGATGTGCTGCGCGCTCGCCGCGCTCCTCGGTCTGCTCGTGCATGTCTCGGTGACCGACCAGACCGTCGGTGAGGCGCGCGATCTGGCGCTGGACCGGCTGACCGAGGTGGCGGCGGCGTACGAGGCGGGCGACCGGCTCCCGCGGGGTGCCGGGGTCGATCTCCCCGGAATGCCGGAGCCGCTGCGGACGCTCGCCTCAGTCGGGCAGCGCGGCACGATGGTCGGCGACGACGACCCGCACCCCACGATGTGGGCTGCCGGCCCCGCCGACGGCGGGCGCGCGCTCGCCGTGCGGGTCGACTACTCGCAGGGTGCCCACGCCATCGAGGCGCTCGACCGGGCCATCGTGTGGTCGTCGGCGCTGGCGATCGGCGCGACGCTGCTGGTGGGGTCGTTCGCGGTGACCCGGGTGACCCGGCGGCTGCACGCGACGGCGCAGGTGGCGCGGCGGATCAGCGCGGGCGACCTGGACGCGCGCGTCGACGATCCGCGTACCCAGGATCCGACGCGCCACCAGGACGAGGTGGCCGCGGTCGCGGGAGCCCTCGACACGATGGCGGCCTCCCTGCAGAGCAAGCTGCTGAGCGAGCAGCGGTTCACCGCGGACGTGGCGCACGAGCTGCGCACCCCGCTGACCGGGCTGCACGCGGCGGCCGAACTGCTGCCGCCGGGCCGCCCGACCGAGCTCGTACGGGACCGGGTGGCCGCCCTGCGCACGCTCACCGAGGACCTGCTGGAGATCTCCCGGCTGGACACCCGCAGCGAGCGCCTCGACCTGGACTCCGAGCAGCTCGCCCCGCTGGCCGAGCGGGTGGTGCGGATGGTGCGGGCCTCGGCAACCGGCACGGGAACGGGGACGGACGCCGGGACCGGCACCGGCCCTGGTACCGGCACGGAGGTCCGTGTCGTACGCGACGCGCGCGTCGAGACCGACCGGCGGCGCCTTGAGCGCGTGCTCGGGAATCTGGTGGTGAACGCGCACAAGCACGGCAGGGGGCCGGTGGTGCTGACCGTCGACGGGCCGGTTGTCACCGTGCGGGACCACGGCGACGGTTTCCCCGGCTACCTCGTGGAGCACGGGCCGCAGCGCTTCCGCACCGAGGGCGGTTCGAAGGGCCACGGGCTCGGGCTGACGATCGCGCTCGGCCAGGCGGAGGTGCTCGGCGCACGGCTCGTGTTCGCCAACGCGCCCGACGGCGGCGCGGTGGCGACACTGACGCTCCCTCAGTGCGGGCCCCGTCCGACGGCGGCGCCGGGCGAGGTCCGCGTCCCCGATGGCTCACTGTGAACTGCGCACACCCGAACCCCCTCCTAATGTGGCGATTAGTCAGCTTCACCCCATTTCTGGAGGAGCCCTCATGGCCCTGCGGTCCATCCTCACCCGTCTCGCCATAGCCGCCGCGGGCGGCGCCCTCGTCGCCCTCGCCGCCACGACCCCCGCCGTCGCGAACGACGAATGGGGCGACGACCCCGGGGCCAGCAGCCGCAACGACGGCTGGGGACACCACGGCGAGCACCACGGTGACCACCAGAACCCACGCCTCTACGAGGGCCGGGTCACCGCCCGAGGCGGCCTGATCCTGCGCGGCGCACCCAACCGCGGCGGTGCGTACATCCGCACGGCCCCCTACGGCTCGATCGTCTCGATCTTCTGCAAGACGCCGGGCGAGACCATCGGCGGAAACCCGCTCTGGTACCTCCTGACCGACGGCACCTGGGCCTGGGGCGCGGCGCGCTACATCGACAACATCGGGCCCGCGCCACGCTGGTGCTGAGCAGCAAGGCACTCAAGACGCCTGATTTGGGTACGTTCCGGACATGACGATCAATGCCGGAACCACCGTGGCAGCGGATCCGCCGACTCCCGGTGTACGCCTCACCCGGCGCCGTGGCATCGAGTTCACCCTCATCGTCGTCGCCGTCCTGCTCTCCGTGTACGGCTACTGCGCTGTCGGTCTCGCCAGATACGGCACCGTCCCGCCCGGCGCCGCCGGTTACGGCGCCGGGCTCGGCGTGCTCGCCCTGCTCGCGCATCTCGCGGTGCGGCTGCGGGCGCCGTACGCCGATCCGCTGCTCCTGCCGATCGCCGTGCTGCTCAACGGCCTCGGCCTGGTGCTGATCTACCGGCTCGACCTGGAGACCCCGCACGACCGGGCGGCCACCACGCAGCTCGTCTGGTCGACGCTCGGCGTCGGGCTGTTCATCGCGGCCGTGGTCCTGCTGCGCGACCACCGGGTGCTGCGGCGCTACGCGTACGTCTCGGTCGTCACCGCGCTGTTCCTGCTGCTTCTGCCGGTCTTCTTCCCGCCCGTGAACGGCGCCCGGATCTGGGTGCGGATCGCCGGGTTCTCCATCCAGCCCGGCGAGTTCGCGAAGGTCCTGCTGGCGGTGTTCTTCGCCGGATACCTGTCGGCCAACCGCAACGCGCTCGCGTACAGCGGCCGCCGGATCTGGCGGTTCCGGCGGCTCCAGCTGCCCACCGGCCGCGTCCTCGGCCCGATCGTCGCCATCTGGCTGCTGAGCGTGGGCGTGCTGGTCCTGGAGCGGGACCTCGGCACGTCGCTGCTCTTCTTCGGGCTGTTCGTCATCCTGCTCTACGTCGCCAGCGGCCGCACCGGCTGGATCGCGGTCGGCCTGCTGCTCGCCTGCGTGGGCGCCGTCGCGGTCGGCCGGCTCGAACCGCACGTCCACAGCAGGGTGCAGGACTGGCTGCATCCCTTCGCGTCGATCGAGGCGGGTGACGGGCCCAACCAACTCGCCCAGTCCCTCTTCGCGTTCGCCGCCGGCGGAATGCTCGGCACGGGCCTGGGCCTCGGCCACTCGATCCTCATCGGCTTCGCCGCCAAGTCGGACTTCATCCTGGCGACAGCGGGCGAGGAACTGGGTCTGGTCGGACTGTCGGGGATCTTCCTGCTCTACGCCCTGCTCGTCGAGCGCGGCTACCGGGCCGGCCTCGCCCTGCGCGACCCCTTCGGACGGCTCCTCGCGATCGGTCTCGCCTCGATCATCGCGCTCCAGGTCTTCGTGATCGCGGGCGGCGTGACCGGGCTGATCCCCCTGACGGGCATGGCGATGCCGTTCCTCGCGCAGGGCGGCTCCTCCGTCGTCACCAACTGGCTCATCGTGGCCCTGCTGATCCGGATCAGCGACTCGGCCCGCAGCCAGTACGACGGGACGGCCGCCCCGTGACCAAGTACATCCGCAGAGCCGCAGTCCTGTGCGCCGTCCTGCTGGTCGCCCTGCTGGTGAACGCCACCCGCGTCCAGGTCCTCCAGGCCTCCTCCTACGACGACAATCCCGCCAACCGCCGCCAGACGATCGCCCGTTGGGGTCAGCCGCGCGGCGACATCGTGGTCGACGGCCGGTCCGTCACCGGCTCCCGGGACACCGGCGAACAACTCCGCTACGAACGGACGTACCGCAACGGCCCGTTGTACGCGCCCGTCACGGGCTTCGCCTCCCAGGTGTACGGCACCGCGTTCCTGGAAAGCGCCGAGGACAGCGTCCTGTCCGGCACCGACCCGATGCTCTCCCCGCTCCCCCTGTGGAACGACGTCACACGCGCCCAGAACGCCGGCGGCAAGGTCGTCACCACCATCAACGAGGCCGCGCAGCAGGCGGCGTACGGCGGACTCGGCGACCGCCGGGGCGCGGTGGCGGCGATCGAACCGTCGACCGGCAGGATCCTCGCGCTGGTCTCCGCGCCGTCGTACGACCCCGGCGAGCTGTCCGGGACCGGGGAGGAGGTGACAAGAGCCTGGCGGCGGCTCAACGGTGACGAGTCCAGGCCGATGCTCAACCGGGCCATCCGGCAGACCTATCCGCCGGGTTCGACGTTCAAGGTGGTGACCGCCGCGGCGGCGCTGGAGTCGGGTGTGGTGACCGATGTGGACGCGCCGACGAAGTCCCCGAACCCGTACACGCTGCCCGGCACCACCACGTCGCTCACCAACGAGGTCGACGGGTGCGAGGACGCCTCGCTGCGGTACGCCTTCGAGTGGTCGTGCAACACGGTCTTCGCGAAGCTGGGCGTGGATGTGGGGTTGCGCGACATGACGGGCACGGCCGCCGACTTCGGCTTCAACAACCGTGGGTTGAGGATCCCGTTCCCCGTCGCGCCCAGCAACTTCGACACCCGGCTGGACAAGGCGCAGCTGGCCCTCTCCTCCATCGGACAGTTCGACACCCGCGCCACGCCCCTCCAGATGGCGATGCTCTCGGCGGCCGTGGCGGGCGGCGGCTCGGTCAAGTCGCCCTATCTGGTGGAGAGAAGGACTTCCGCGGGCGGCGGCACGGTGTCGACGGCCGGGCCGCGGACCCTGCACCAGGCGATGAACCCGGCGACCGCGCTGCGGCTGCGCGAGATGATGACGGACGTCGTGAGCGAGGGCACCGGCACGAACGCCGCGATTCCCGGCGCGACGGTCGGCGGCAAGACCGGCACCGCCCAGCACGGCATCGGCAACGCCGGTACGCCGTACGCCTGGTTCATCTCCTGGGCGCAGGCGGACGACGCCCTGCAGCCCGCCGTCGCCGTCGCGGTCGTCGTCGAGGACGCGGACGCCGACCGCGGGGACATCAGCGGGGGCGGGGACGCGGCGCCGATCGCGAAGGCGGTCATGCAGGCGGTGCTCGGGTTGTGAGACGGGGGTGGTGAGGCCTCCCCCGCCGACCTAACGTTCGGTCCATGACAGCCACGAGGGAAACCGCCGCGTACGAACTCGCCCAGGTCAACATCGCCCGCCTCAAATTCCCGTTGGATTCCCCGGAGTTGAAGGACTTCGTGGATGCGCTCGACCCGGTGAACGCCGTCGCCGACGCTGCCGACGGCTTCGTCTGGCGTCTGCAGAGCGACTCCGGCGACGCGACGGACATCGCCGTCTTCGACGACTCCTGGCTGATCATCAACATGTCCACCTGGCGCGACAGCAACGCCCTGACGGCCTTCATGTACCAGGGTCAGCACCGGGAGCTGCTCGCCCGGCGGCGCGAGTGGTTCGAGCGGGTGGAGGAGGCGATGGCGGTGCTGTGGTGGGTGCCCGCGGGTCATCGGCCGACGGTCGCGGAGGCGGAGGAGCGGCTGCTGCACGTGCGCGAACACGGCGCTGCGCCGTACGCGTTCACGCTGCGGACGTCATATCCGGCCGGCCCGGCGGAGCCGTTGGGAGCCGCCGAGCCGGTCGCCACGGCCTAAGCGCCACCGCCGGGAAGCGACTCCCTGCGCTCCAGCCACTCCTTCGGTACGCCGTCGACTCCCGTACGGGCTGCGACGATTCCGCCCGTGATCGCGCAGGTGGTGTCGACGTCGCCGAAGCCCTCGGCCGTGGTCCACAGCGCGGCGACGAGGTCGTCGGGGTGCCGGGCGGCGCTCCAGACGGCGAAGGGGACCGTGTCGTCGGCGCGGACGCGCTGCCCGTTGCCGAGCAGGTCGGCGGCGTTCCAGGGCTCGGTCGCGAAGGGCAGGGCGGCCGCGCGCAGAAGGCCCTCGCGGACCGCGCTCGCCGGAGTGGCCGACGCGACGGTCTCGATGTCCAGTTCACCGCGGGTGGACAGTGCGGCCGCGACGGCCACGGCGACCGCGCCGGCGATGCCCTCCGGGTGCGCGTGGGTCACCTCCGCCGAGAGCGTCGCCTGCTCGACGACGCGGGGCAGGCTGCCGTGGAACCAGGCGCCCAGCGGGGCCACCCGCATGGCGGCTCCGTTGCCGAGGCTGCCCTCGCCCGCGAAGAGCCCGCTCGCCAACTCCCGCCAGCGGCGCGGCTCCTGGACCAGGCGGGGCAGGAGTTCGTGCATGCCGTAGCCGTAACCGCGGGCCGGGTCGGCGTCGTAGCCGAGGCCGAACACCTGGGCCAGTTCGGTGCGGCGGATCTCGCCGTGCTCGTCCAGGATCCGCAGGATGCCGAGCGCCATCGCCGTGTCGTCCGTCCAGTGCCAGTCCGGCTCCTCGGGCATGCGCCGGGCGCGGACCTCCTCGTACGCCTGCGGAGGGTCGCGGAAGAGCGGGAACCAGCGCTCGCCGAAGGCGTCCCCGAGGGCGAGGCCTTCGAGGCTGCGGCGGGCGGCGGATCGCTCCGCGGCGGGCGTGGCGGGCGTGGTGGTGGGCGTCGGGTCGGTCATGTGTCCGATGATGGGGCCGAGGACGCGCCCGCGTCGATCGCGTTCCGCACCTCGGCGACCCGCGCCCCCTCCTCCGCCGCGAACCGCTCCGCGTCCAGCTTCTCCGCGATCTCCTCGTCCTGGGACATCAGGAGGTCCAGGTTCGAGTTGCCCATGTCGAAGACGCCCATGTCGACGTACGCCTCCTGGAGGCGTTTGCCCCACAGGCCGATGTCCTTCACGCACGGGACGATGCGGCTGAAGAGCAACTGACGGAAGAGGTGCAGGAATTCGGACTGCTCGCTGTACTCCTCGGCCTCGGCCTTCGGGATGCCGAAGTTCTCCAGGACCTCGATGCCGCGCAGCCGGTCGCGCATCAAGTAGCAGCCCTCGATGACGAATTCCTCGCGTTCGCGCAGTTCGGCGTCGCTGAGCTGCTTGTAGTAGTCGCGCAGCGCCATGCGGCCGAAGGCGACGTGGCGGGCCTCGTCCTGCATGACGTACGCGAGGATCTGTTTCGGGAGGGGCTTGTCGGTGGTGTCGCGGATCATGCCGAAGGCGGCGAGGGCCAGCCCCTCGATGAGCACCTGCATGCCGAGGTAGGGCATGTCCCAGCGGGAGTCGCGCAGGGTGTCGCCCAGCAGCGACTGGAGGTTGTCGTTGATCGGGTAGAGCATCCCGATCTTCTCGTGCAGGAAGCGGCCGTAGATCTCCGCGTGGCGCGCCTCGTCCATGGTCTGGGTCGCCGAGTAGAACTTCGCGTCCAGGTCCGGGACGGACTCGACTATGCGGGCCGCGCAGACCATGGCGCCCTGCTCGCCGTGCAGGAACTGGCTGAACTGCCAGGCGGTGTAGTGCTTGCGCAGTTCGCCCTTGTCGCGGTCGGTGAGCTTGGCCCAGTGCTTCGTGCCGTAGAGGGTCATCGCCTCGTCGGGGGTGCCGAGGGGGTCGTGCGGGTCGACTTCGAGGTCCCAGTCGATCCGCGTCCGTCCGTCCCACTGCTTGTCCTTGCCCTTCTGGTACAGGGCGAGCAGGCGGTCACGGCCGTCGTCGTACTCCCAGCTGAAGCGTGCCGCGCCGCTCGCGGGCACTTGCCAGAGGGGGTCTCCCGGATCCTTGGCGTACAGCTCATGCGTCGGCATACACCGCAGGCTCACACGTGGTAGACGCGGGGTCAACAAGTCGCGCAGAGGGGATTGACGGGCTTGCTGACAAGCAGTCTCATAAGAGGTGACCGCCGGTAACCCGTGAACTTCCCGTACGACGAGGTGGGACAGCGATGACGACCGTGACGGAAGGCGAAGACGCAGTCGATGCCCTGCGCGACGCGCTCGGCCTGCTCAAGGACCGTGAGCAGGTGGCCGAGCGGCTGCTCGACTCTTCCGCCAAGCACTCCTTCGACCCCGACAGGGAACTGGACTGGGACGCGCCCTTCGAGGACGGCAAGTGGTTCTGGCCGCCGGAGCTGGTGTCCCTGTACGGCACCCCGCTGTGGAAGCGGATGAGCGAGGAGCAGCGGATCCTGCTGTCGCAGCACGAGGCCGCGGCGCTGGCCTCGCTCGGAATCTGGTTCGAGATCATCCTGATGCAGCTGCTGGTACGGCACATCTACGACAAGGCGGCGACGAGCGCGCATGTGCGGTACGCGCTCACGGAGATCGAGGACGAGTGCCGGCACTCGAAGATGTTCGCGCGGCTGATCTCCCGTGGGGGCACGCCGTACTACCAGGTCAGCCGGGCGCATCTGAACCTCGGGCGGCTCTTCAAGACGATCTCGACCACGCCGGGGTCGTTCACGGCGACGCTCCTCGGTGAGGAGATCCTCGACTGGATGCAGCGGCTGACGTTCCCCGACGAGCGGGTCCAGACGCTGATCCGCGGCGTCACGCGCATCCATGTCGTGGAGGAGGCCCGCCATGTGCGGTACGCGCGGGAGGAGCTCCGGCGCCAGATGGTGACCGCTCCGCGGTGGTCGCAGGAGTTCACCCGGGTCACGTCGGGCGAGTTCGCCCGGGTCTTCTCGGTCGCCTTCGTGAACCCGGAGGTGTACACGAACGTCGGCCTCGACAAGCACCAGGCCGTGGCCCAGGTGAAGGCCAGCGGCCATCGTCAGGAGGTCATGCAGACCGGCGCGAAGCGGCTGACCGACTTCCTGGACGACATCGGGGTGCTTCGGGGCGTGGGGCGGCGGCTCTGGAAGTCGTCCGGCCTGCTCTGACCCGGCGTGGGCCACTCCCTGGCGTGGGCGCCTTTCGCGGGCTCCTTGTGCCGGTGGGGGGCCGGGGCCGCGGGTGCGCGGTCAGTACCCAGGTCTCCGAACACGGTTACGCTGCGGGACATGACCTCCGAGGCTCCCATCCGTGCGTACCGTCGGCTGAGTGTGGAGGAGCGGCGGCGTCAGCTGCTCGAAGCGGCGCTGTCGCTCTTCGCGCACCGCGCGCCGGAGGAGATCTCGCTGGACGACGTGGCGGAGGCGGCCGGGGTGTCGCGGCCCCTGGTGTACCGGTACTTCCCGGGCGGCAAGCAGCAGCTGTACGAGGCCGCCCTGCGCTCGGCGGCCCAGGAGCTGGAGCACTGTTTCGCGGAGCCTCCGCAGGGGCCGCTCACCGAGCGGCTGGGGCGGGCGCTCGACCGCTACCTCGCCTTCGTGGACCAGCACGACGCCGGGTTCAGCGCACTGTTGCAGGGCGGGAGCGTGGTGGAGACGTCACGGACCACCGCCATCGTCGACGGGGTGCGCAGGGCGGCCGCCGAGCACATCCTCGACCATCTCGCCGCGCGGGATCCGGGGCCGCGGCTGCGCATGACCGTACGGATGTGGATCACCGCCGTGGAGGCCGCGTCGCTCATCTGGCTCGACGAGGACAAGCAGCCGCCGCTGGACGAGCTGCGCGACTCGCTCGTCGAGCAGTTCGTCGCGGTGCTCGTGTCGACGGCGGGCCGCGACCCACAGACCGAGCACGTCGTACGGGCCGCGATCGCGCTGGAGAGCGCGGACGGGGCCGCGGGGACGCTGGCCCGCCGGGTGCTGCCGATCCTCGGGGACGCCGCTCACCTGCTGTGACGGCGGCGTTTGTGACACTGGTGCGGTGAAGCGAGAAGACACCCCCTTTGTGGGCGGCCCCCTGGACGGCCGCGTGCTGCCCGTACTGCTGGGCATGACAGGCCATCCCCCGAAGATCTACCGGGTCCCGGTTCCCGCCGCGGACGGCGGGCCCCCGACGGTCCTCGTCTACCGCCGCGTACAGGCGAAGCAGAGCGCGCGGCTCGGTCTTCACCAGGGGTGGAAGTACGAGTACGCCGCCGAAGGTGAAAAGGGCGCGGGGAAGGCCGGCAGCGGGCTGCGGTGGCCCTGGTCCAAGCCCGGCTCGGGAAGCTCGGCGGGCTGACGCACGGGCCTCCCCGTGCACGTACGTCCTCGCCCTCCCCCTGGACGAGTGAGCGCGTTACGCCGAACCGCCCACCCGCCAGGTGCGGACCGGCCCGGGGCCTGATGCTCGCCGTGCGGAGTGGAGGGGCCGCCCCGCAGCGGAGGTGATGGCGTGTCAGGAAGGCTTCTGCGTCTGGTGTGTACGGCGGCGGTGGCGGCCGGCGTGGTCCTCGCGCCCGGGCCCGCCATGGCCGTGCCGGAACCCGAAGGGCGCTCGGTGAGGCAGTTGCTGACGGACCTTCAGCGGCTCTACCGGGAGGCCGAGCAGGCCAGTGAGGCTTACAACGCGACCGCCGAGAAGCTGAAGGAGAAGCGGGCCGAGGTCGCCGGAATCGACGCGCGGCTCACGAAGGCGAGGCTCTCGCTGCACGACAGCCGTGGCGTCGCGGGGCGGCTGGCGCGGCAGCAGTACCAGAACAGCAGCGAGATCTCCTCGTACGTCCGCCTCCTCCTCGCCCGTGATCCACAGCACGCGCTCGACGAGGGGCATGTGATCCGGCAGCTGTCGCAGGAGCGGGCCGAGAGTGTCCAGCGGCTGGCCGGGAGCGAGAAGCAGGCCGACGCGCTGGCGCGGCAGGCCCGCAGGGCGCTCGACGACCGGCTCACCCTCGCCGAGCGGCAGAAGAAGGAGCGGGACGGCGTACGAAAGCGGCTGGAGGCCGTCGAGGAACTGCTCGCCTCGCTCAGCGCCGAGCAGCTCGGGCAGCTCGCCGCGCTGGAGCGGGCGGGGACAGCCGCCGCGCAGCAGAAGTTCGTGGCCTCCGGTGCGCTGAGCAGCGAGCGGGCGCCCTCCGAGGAAGGGGACGTCGCGCTGCGGTACGCCGTACGGCAGATCGGCAAGCCGTACGAATGGGGGGCCGAGGGGCCGGCGTCGTACGACTGCTCGGGGCTGACCTCGCAGGCCTGGGGCCATGCCGGGCAGGCGATTCCGCGGACCAGCCAGGAGCAGTGGGCCGAGCTGCCGCGCATCCCGGTCGGTGAGCTGCGCCCCGGTGACCTGGTGATCTACTTCCCCGAGGCCACGCATGTCGCCCTCTACCTCGGCGACGGCATGGTGGTGCAGGCCCCGCGGCCGGGGGCGAAGGTCAAGGTCTCGCCGATCGCGGCCAATCCGGTGCTGGGCGCCGTCCGGCCCGACCCCGGCGGGGAGCCCGTGCGGCGGTACACGCCGCCGAAGCTCCCCCGCGGTGCCACGGACGGGTCGGACGAGGGCTACGCGCCGGTGACGGAGGCGAGGTAGGCCGCGGTCTTCTCCGGCTCGTAGAAGAAGTTCTCGAAGTCCGACGGGTCGTCGAAGCCGTTGGCGAAACGGTCGGCGACCGGCGGGAGTCCGCCTGCCGCGCCGATCAGGTTGAGCACGTGCTCCGGCGGAACCCCGAGCATGGCGTTCGTCCACTTCGTCACGTGCTGGGCCGTGTCCCAGTAGCGGTCGAAGGTGGCCTGCATCCACTCCTCGTCGAAGGGCTTGTCGCCCTGGTCGAGGATCGAAGTGAGGTACGCGGCCGCGCACTTGGCGGCCGAGTTGGAGCCCTGGCCGGTGATCGGGTCGTTCGCCACGACCACGTCCGCCACGCCCAGGACCAGGCCGCCGCCGGGGAGGCGGCCGATCGGGTTGCGGACGGTGGGGGCGTAGCGTCCGGCCAACGTGCCGTTCGCGTCGGTCAGTTCGACCTTGGTGGCCCGCGCGTACTCCCAGGGCGTGAACTTCTCCATGAGTTCCAGGGTCAGGGAGAGGTGCTCGGCCGGGTCCTTGACGCCGTTGAAGACGTCCAGCGGGCCGCCGGGTATGCCCTCCCAGAACAGGATGTCGGCGCGGCCGGAGGTGGTGAGGGTCGGCATCACGAAGAGCTCGCCGACGCCCGGGACGAGGTTGCAGCGGACCGCCTCGTGGTCCGGGTGCTCGGGGCGGGGGCCGAGGCCGTGGACGTAGGCGACGGCGAGGGCGCGCTGCGGTTCGCTGAAGGGGGACCGCTCGGGATCCCGGCCGAACATCGAGACCAGCTCGCCCTTGCCCGCCGAGACGAGTACGAGGTCGTAGGTGCGGGAGAAGTAGTCGAGGTCGGAGACCGCCGCGCCGTGTATCACCAGCTGGCCACCGCGCTGCGCGAACGTCTCCAGCCAGCCGGCCATCTTCACGCGCTGGTCGACCGACTGCGCGTACCCGTCGAGCCTGCCCACCCAGTCGATCGCCCGCTGGGTCGGCCCCGGGTCGTGCGAACCGGGGGCGGCGACCGAGACGCCGAGTCCTTCGATCTTCGGGGCCTGGGACTCCCAGAAGTTCAGCTGGAGATCGCGCTCGTGCTGCAGGGCCGTGTCGAACATGCACTGTGTCGACATGACGCGCCCGGAGCGGATCTCGTCCGCCGTCCGGTTCGACATCAGGGTGACCTCGTACCCGTGCGACTGGAGGCCGAGGGCGAGCTGGAGTCCGGACTGGCCGGCTCCGACGACGAGTATCTTCCGCATGCGGGTCCCTAACTCTCCGTGCGACGTACGACGTACGACTGTTCGCGACTATTCGGGGCTCACGTCGAGCGCGTGCCCCACCAGTGCGAGCAGGGTCTCGACGGCCGAGATCCTGCGCCGCGCGTCCATGATCATGACAGGTATGTGTGCGGGCACGGTGAGCGCCTCACGCACGTCCTCCGGCTCGAACCGCTCACTGCCGTCGAAGTGGTTGACGGCGACGACGTACGGCAGTCCGCAGCTCTCGAAGTAGTCGAGTGCCGGGAAGCAGTCCGAAAGACGGCGCGTGTCGGCGAGGACCACCGCGCCGATCGCCCCGCGCACCAGGTCGTCCCACATGAACCAGAACCGCTGCTGGCCCGGCGTACCGAAGAGGTACAGCACCAGGTCGTCGTCGAGCGTGATGCGTCCGAAGTCCATGGCCACGGTGGTGGTCAGTTTCCCCGGTGTGCCGGTGAGGTCGTCGGTGTCCTCACTGGCCTCGGTCATCAGCGCCTCCGTCTGGAGGGGCGTGATCTCCGAGACGGCGGTGACGAGCGTGGTCTTGCCGACGCCGAAGCCGCCCGCCACCACGATCTTCGTGGCGATCGGGGCGCGCGTACGGTCGGTCTGCCAGGCCCTGAGGTTCTCCTCCTCGTCGAGGAGCGGGGCGACGCCCGGGGGGACGTCAGAGACGGCGGAGTCCACTCAGCACCCTTTCCAGCAGAGCGCGGTCCGGCTGTCCCGGGCCGTGACCGGTTCCGTACACACGGATCTTTCCCTGGTCCGCGAGGTCGCTGAGCAGCACCCGGACGACGCCTAGCGGCATCCTCAGCAGTGCGGCGATCTCCGCCACCGTGCGCATCCTGCGGCAGAGTTCGACGATGGCCCGCATCTCCGGCATCACCCGGGTGTTGAGCGAGCCGTTCGTCAACTCCTTGCGCTCGTCCGGGGCTTCGAGCGCCGCCACGAACGTCTCGACGAGCAGGACGTGGCCGAAGCGGGTGCGGCCGCCGGTGAGCGAGTAGGGGCGTACGCGGGCGGGTTTGCGGTCACTGCCCCGTATCGGAAGCTTCGGCGCGCTCATCGGCCGCTCCCCGCCGTCTCGGTCTCGGTCTCCAGTGACCTGCGCAGCTCGCTGCGGAGTTCGGGGGTCAGGACGTGTCCGGCGCGGCCGACGAAGAGTGCCATGTGGTACGCCACCACGCTCATGTCGCAGTCCGCGGAGCCGTGCACCCCGAGCAGCGAGCCGTCGCTGATCGACATGATGAACAGGCTGCCCTCGTCCATGGCGACCATCGTGTGCTTGACCCCGCCGGAGTCCATCAGCCGGGCGGCGCCGATGGTCAGGCTGCCGATGCCGGAGACGATGGTGGCGAGGTCGGCGGAGGAGCCGCGCGGGCCCGTGGGCCTCTCGTCCCGGGCCGCCCGTGCCTGCTCGTTTCTTCCCGGGTCGGAGGAGAGCAGCAGCAGTCCGTCGGAGGAGACCACCGCGACCGACAGCAGGCCCGGCACCTCCTCGACGAGGTTCGTCAACAGCCAGTGCAGATTGCGGGCTTCACTGCTCAGTCCGAAGGTACTGGGCGCGGTCAACTGCTTGCCTCCTCGACAGTGCCCCCCGATGGTTCTACGTCCTGTGCCGCGTTCCGTGCCGCGGGCGCCTTTGTCTCCGCGGTCTTTTCGGCGATCTCCGCCTCCACGTCGCGGCGGCCCTCCTTGGCACCGTGGTGGAAGCCGCCGAGCCTGCGCCGCAGCGCCTCGGCGTCCACGCCCCCGGAGCGCGGCCTGGCCGCCGGCGCGGGTGCGGAGATCTTCGGGGTGCGCTTGGGCAGGCCCTTGTCGGTGACCCGCTGCTGCGGTTCCGGCTGCTGCTCCTCGTGAGCCCGCTCGTGGGCGTCGGGGCCTATGGCGTACGGGTCGCGGGTCGCCTGGGCGGGGAGGTTCACCTCGGGAGCGGGGTCGGGCCGGGGAGCGGGCCGGGCCCGGTCCTCGTCCTCTTCCCCGGCCTCCGCAGTGGTCTCCTCGGCCGGGAGCTCCGGTACCAGAAGCTCCATCGTGGTCTCGGGCGTCACCTCGGGCGTCGGCTCCGGGGCGCCGGGCTCGGCGGACTCGGTGGGCTCCGTCTCCCGTACGGCCTGCTCGGCCGCCGCGATCAGCGGATCCCGGGTCGAACGGCCGTACAGGACATTGGAGTTGACCTCCGCGTCCGCCCCGGGGAGCGTCAGCGGGAACGTACCGCCGCCGATGACGACCGATGCGGCCGGGGGCACTGCGGTGCCGGGCGCGGCGGGCAGCATGCCCTCGGGGAGAACGACGACGGCCGCGATGCCGCCCTGCTTCTGCTCACGCAGCTGCACCCGGACGCCGTGCCGGTGGGCGAGCCGGGCGACCACGTACAGGCCGAGCCCGAGTCCCTCGCCGCTCTCCTGCTCGTAGGCGTCCTCGGGATCGAACTCCGCGAGGCGGGAGTTGAGCCGGGTCATCCGCTCGGTGGTCATCCCGATGCCCTCGTCCTGCACGGAGAGCATCACCTCGCCGTTCTCCAGGAGCCATCCGGAGACCTCGACCGAGAGGTCGGGCGGCGAGAACGAGGTGGCGTTCTCCAGGAGTTCGGCGAGCAGGTGGCTGAGGTCGTCGGCGGCGAAGCCGGCGAGGTGGGCGTGCGGCGGCAGCGTGGCGATGCGGACGCGCTCGTACCGCTCGATCTCGCTGACCGCGGCCCGTACGACGTCGACGAGCGGGACGGGCCCGGCGTGCTGCTGGCCGTGCTCCGCGCCGGCGAGGACGAGAAGGTTCTCGCTGTGACGGCGCATGACCGTGGCGAAGTGGTCGAGCTTGAAGAGCGTGCCGAGGCGGTCCGGGTCCTGCTCGCGCTCCTCCAGGCCCTCGATGACTGCGAGTTGCCGCTCGACGAGGCCGAGGGTGCGCAGCGCCAGGTTGACGAAGGTGCCGTGGATGCTGCCTCGCACCTGCGCCAGGTGGGTGGCGGCCTCGGCGAGTTCGGCGCGCAGCTTCTCGCGTTCGTCGGCCATCAGCTGACGCTGGCCGATGAGGTGCTTGCGGTCCGATTCGAGGGTCGCGAGCCGCTCGTGCAGGCCGGCGGCGTGCGCGTGCAGCGCGTTGACGGAACGGACGACCTGGGCGAACTCGTCGTTGCGGCCGGTGAACTTGACCGGTTCCTCGGCGGCCGGGTCCTCGGATCCGGCGAGCCTGGCCGAGCCGCGGCGCAGCACGGACAGCGGGCGGGTGAGCGTGCGGGCCATGGCCATGGTGACGCCGGAGGCGACCAGCAGCAGGGCGCCTATGAGGGCGATCCGGATCTCCAGCGCGGTGACGTCGTCGTCGCGCAGCGCCTCCAGGTCCCTGGTGCGGTGGTCGTTGAGGGAGGCCTCGGCGCCGCGCATCAGCTCGACGCGGGCGGAGAGCGCCGCGTCCACCTTCTTCGTGCTGGAGCCGAGTTCGTCGTCGGAGAGCTTCGGCTGGTCGGTGAGGGCCGCGAGGTACTTGTCGGCGGAGTTGACGTCGGGGCCGGTGACCGTGGAGTCGTACGAGGACCGGGCGGCCGTGGGCGCGGTCTCGTGGAAGTCGGCGAGGGCCGCGTCGGAGCGGAGGCGGGCCTGCTGGGCGGCGGCGCTGAGCGCGTCGCGCTGCCTGGTGTCGGCCTCCGACGAGGTGGTCGTGGTGGCCGGCAGACCGGTGATCGGGTCGATGGTGGTCTGCGTGGTGCGCGGGATGCTCAGGGCCGCGAGGAGCAGTCCGCGGGCGGCGGCGGCCTGCTGGACGGCGGAGTCGAGTTCGGCGACGGCGTGCGCGCCGGAGCCCGCGCGGGGCGGCAGCTGCTCGGCCAGGTCCTCGGCGAGGGCGTGGAGTTCGGTGATGGTGGCGGAGTACGCCCGATGCGCTTCGAGAGCGGTGCTCTTGCCGGTGAGCGCCGCTCTGCGGACGGCGGCGATGGTGTCCAGGTCCTTGCGGAGCGAGGCGGGCGCGTCGGTGTCCGCCCGCAACTCCTCGACCTGCCGGTCGACCCGGGCACTGCGCTGCTCGGCGGGCGCCTTGGTCTTGGACCTGCCCGCCGCGATGTACGAGGTGACCTCGTCGCGCTCGTCGGCGAGGGAGTGCGCGAGCGTCAGCGCCTCCTGCGTCCGCTGCGCGAGCGTCACCAGGTTCTGGGAGTCGTTCAGTTGGCCGGCGGCGGCCAGCACCGTGGGGGCTCCGGCGCCGGCGATGGCGGCTGCCACCACGGCCACGGAGACGATCAGCCGATTGCGCACACGGGCGGGGCGGCGGCCCTTGCCTGCGGGGTTCTCTCCCGTGGCGCCCGGCGTGCGCCCGGCGCTCCCGTCGGAGGCCGTCTGCTTGCCTGTGCGCCGAGGCCGCATTTTCTGCACCGGTGCTCGCATTCCTGACTCGTGTACCCATGGGCCCGGGTGACGTTCCGTCAACCGGTACGTCCTCCCGGTACGGCTCCCGACCCTCCCAGTGCCGGTGGGCAGTGGTCCTGCATCGCCTGGCCCGCCACCCGAAGGAGTGAACATCGGACGGGAGTTGGCGGGCAAGTTCCGCCGGCCCGTGCAGCGGCCTTGCGCGGCGGGCCGGTTGGACGTCGGCGATGTGCTTTGGCAGTATTCGCCGCCACGCTTCACCGGAGTCGATCATTCCATGCCAAAACCGGCGGCTGAGCTGCTGGTCTGCACCTTTTCGGCAACCGTTGCCAGCCTTTCGTGGACCTTGTGAAGGGCTCGTGCAAACTGGCCGGATGCGCACTGAACTCGTCTCGGAGCCCGGCGACCGGGCCCGCCCCAATGAGGACTTCGCATCGGTCGGGCTTCCCGCCTCGGGACAGGGCGGCTCACTGGTCGTGCTGGACGGCGTGACCCCACCGGCGGACGGTTACGCGTGTCTGCATTCAGTCGCCTGGTTCGCCTCGCGCCTCGGCGGAGCCCTGACCGAACTATCCGTTTCCCGCCGGGATCTCCCGCTGTCCGGGGTGCTGGCGGAGGCCATCCGCCGCACCGCCGACGCCCACGCGGATTCCTGTGACCTTTCTCACCCGCGTACGCCTCAGGCAACCGTGGTGCTGGTCCGCTGGTCCGCCGACACCGTCGAGTACCTGGTCCTCTCCGACTCGGCGCTCCTCGTCCAGTCGGCGGACGGCGCCGTCACCGCCGTACTGGACGAGCGTCTGTCCCTCCTCCCCCGCGCCTCCCTCGCCACGGACGCCATCGCCGACACGACGGTCCGCAACAAGGAGGGCGGCTTCTTCACCGCCGCCGCGGACCCCTCGGTCGCCTCCCGCGCGGTGACGGGCACCCTTCCGCGTGCCGAGGTGCGCGCCCTCGCCGCCCTGACGGACGGCGCCGGGCGCTGGGTGGAGAAGTTCCGCGAGGGCGACTGGAACGCGTGCTTCACGATCGTGCGCAAGGAGGGCGGGCAGGCCCTGATCGACCGCGTACGCGCGCTGGAACGCGCCGACACCCAGCGGGTGCACCTGCGGCGGAGCAAGACCCACGACGACGCGACGGTGGTGTTCGTGGAGCTGTGAGCGGCGAGGCGGCCGGACGGCCGCGGTTATCGCTGCTCCATCCTGGTGTTCAACTGGTGCAGCAGCCGGGCCAGTTCGGCGACCTCGCCGCGGTCCCAGCCCGAGAGTTCGCTCACGTAACGGGCGCGCCGCGCGTCGCGGGCCGTACGGAAGCGGGCACGGCCCTCCTCCGTGAGGCGGACGAGCCAGGCGCGGCCGTCGGCGGGGTCGGGCTCGCGGGCGACCAGGCCCAGGTCCTCCAGCGCCCGCAGCTGGCGCGACATGGTGGCCTTGCCGACGCCGATGTAGGCGGCGAGCTCGGTGGCCCGCTGGGCGCCGCACTCCTCCAGTCGCACGAGCAGTCCGTACGCGGAGGACTCCAGGTCGGGGTGGACCTCGCGGACCATCTCGCCGGAGGAGGCCCGGGCGCGCCGCAGGAACACGGTCAACTCGCGCTCCAGCGACAGGAATTCGTGGTCCACACCACTTCCCGGCGCCTCGGATTCGACACGCGGCCCGCCGCCGTTTCCGTCCTCGTGCACGTCAAGCCCCTGACCCGGTTTCCCGATCCTGAAAGTTTCTGCCAAAAGTCGCCATTGCCGCAGCTCCGCCAGTATTTCGCAGGAGTAGACCAACGGCAGCCGCCGGGCCCTCTTCCCACCCGGTCTTCTACGTGCGTAGCTTCTTTATCAGGCAATCACTGGCATGCCCACGCCATCGACAAGTCGATGAGGTCCTGACCCCCCACAGTCGGCGCATGCCCCCCAGCGTCCCCCCACCGAGCACCATCGCGCACCACCGAGCTTCTCGGAGGCATGTCATGCCTGTGCACAGATCCGGAACCGGAACGGACCGCCGCTCGCGTGCCCTGCGGCGGCTTCCCGCGGTCGGCATCCTGCTCGCCGCCCTCTCCCTGCTGTTCGCCCTGCCCGCCCCGGCCGCCGACACCCCCGCCCGCGGCTCCGCCCGCATGGGCATCGGGGTCATCGCCCACGACGGCCAGGGCGGCCTGCCCAGCAGCGGTGACGCCACCCAGACGGAGGGCGTGGACGTCAGCGCCTACCAGGGCAACGTCGCCTGGTCGACCCTGTGGAACAGCGGGGTCAGATGGGCGTACGTGAAGGCGTCGGAAGGCACGTACTACACGAATCCGTACTTCGCGCAGCAGTACAACGGCTCGTACAACGTGGGCATGATCCGGGGCTCGTACCACTTCGCCACCCCGGACACGACGAGCGGAGCCACCCAGGCCAGTTACTTCGTCAGCCACGGCGGCGGCTGGTCCAGGGACGGCAGGACCCTCCCGGGCGCCCTCGACATCGAGTGGAACCCCTACGGTGCCGCCTGCTTCGGCAAGTCGACGAGCGGCATGGTCAGCTGGATCGCCGACTTCGTCAACACCTACCACTCGCTCACCGGCCGCTACCCCGTGATCTACACGGCCACCAGCTGGTGGACCCAGTGCACCGGCAACTACGCCGGTTTCGCGGCGAACAACCCGCTGTGGATCGCCCGCTACGCCTCCGACCCGGGCACGCTCCCGGCGGGCTGGGGCTACTACACGATGTGGCAGTACACCTCGTCCGGCCCGACCGTCGGCGACCACGACAAGTTCAACGGGGCGCTGGACCGGGTGGTGGCGCTGGCCAACGGATAGCCGCCACGGCGGCCGGGTGCTCCCGGGTTCACGGCGCGGCGGGCTGTGGTTCACCGTCCGCGCGCGGGCTCGGGAGCGCCGGGGTGCCGCCGGGAGCGGTGAGCCCGGCCGGCCCCGCGGGCAGATAGGGGCGGGCATGCTGTGCGCAGAGCCAGAGCGTGTCGCCCTCCGGGGTGACGACCTTGTTCAGGTCTCCCCAGCGCCGTTCGGGGTCGAGGCTTTCGAGCAGCGCGTGCATGGCCCGGAAGTCCGAGTCGAACTCGGCCCGGGTCAGCGAGCGCAGCCCGTCCAGCTCCGGAAGCTCCTCGCCGGGCACCGCGTCGACCAGGACCTGCATCAGCTTGATGTCGTCCTTGAGCTGCTTGTTGAGCTCCTCCGCGGCGACGTCGAGCACCGCGCCGGCCACCGGGACGGCGAACCTCAGCACCTTCAGGACCGTGCGCGCGTACGGCAGGAGTTCCGCGACCCGCTCGGAGGTGGCCCGGACCTCGTAGGGCTCGTGGCCGGGCGCCGGGTGCCAGGCTCCCGGTGCCTCGCAGTACAGCCGTAGCTGGAGGACCCGGACCGGCGTCAGGCGCAGCGCCCTGCGCCGTTCCACCCGGGTGACGGAGAGGAGGGTCGGACAGCTCACCTCCTGCGCCGTGCGGTCGCCGCGCCAGGTCGCGAGGGCCACGCGCTGCTGCTCGGCGGCGATCGCGGTCCGCTGCGCCTTCGCCAGTTGCAGTTCCTCCAGCAGGTCCGTCTGGCGTACCGCCTGGTCCTGGCCCTGCTCCTGGACCATGACCTGCAGTCTGCGCACGGCCTCACGGGTCTCCCTGGCCAGCTCCACGGACCGGTCGGCCGAGGGTGACTCGATGCCCTGGAGCAGCAGCCGGACGTCGTGGTCGTCGTAGTCGACCGGGCACTCCACGGTGTCGCGGGGCGGTGTCCGCGTCAGCCGGTCCTTCAGCTGCGCGTGCGGGAACTCGTGGGTGCAGCCCGCCCCACCGGCGAGCCTGCCGGGACAGGGCACGAGCCGGGTGATCTCCAGGCCCGGATAGCGCTGGAGCGTCTGTTCGAAGCCGTCCTTGAGCACGGCGAAGAAGTCCTGCGGGTAGGGGCCGCGCACCTGCAGCTCGGCCGTCTTGGTGAGGCGGTCGACCGTGATGAGCGCGGTGTGCTCGCCGTCCTCGGTGGACTGGCGCAGCAGCGCGCCGGTGCGCCAGTGCAGGCCCTGGGTGAACCGGTGCTCGCGGGCGATGAACCAGGTCGGGATGCCCGGTGGCACGGTGTGCATCCGGTAGCGGAGCCGCAGTTCACGGTGGTGGCGCAGCGCGGCGGCCGCCCACTCCGCCTCGTAGGCGGGCGGGTCGAGGGGGAGCAGTTCCACGACGAGGCTGTGGGCGCCGACGTCGGTGCGGTAGGAGAGGTCGAAGCGCTCCATCATCGCCACGAAGTGCTGGCGCAGGCTCGGATCGAGGTCCCGCCACAGCTGGGCCTGATGCTGTCTGGTGAACAGGGCCCGGTTCTGGCGCACGCCGCGCGAGTCGAGGACACGGCTGATGTATCCGGTCACCCACTGCGGGCGCAGTACGGCGATGTCCTCCAGCTCCGGGTCGTCGGCGTACGCCAGGATGTCCCCGAGGCTGTTGAGGGCCGCGCGCAGGCCGCGCTGGTGGTCGGGGTCGCGGACCCCGTAGGCGGCCAGCAGGTCGTCCAGTTCGGCGGGCGTGACGTGGTTGCGGCGGTCCGCGCGCACCGCTTCCGAGGCACGCAGCCAGGTGCCGGGCCACCTCACGCCCATCAGGGGCAGCCGTGAGGCGCGCAGGGCCAGGCACTCGACGACCTTGTCGATTCCCTCGCCGGTGCAGCTGTCGGCGGTCAGCGAGTCCACGATCATGCCCGGGTACGCCGACTGCAGCTCGGCCAGCGGCAGTTCGGCGGGGCGGGGTCCCAGATGGGTGGCGACGAGCACCACGGGTGCCCGGGGCGCCCTGGCCTTGATCATGTCCAGCCAGTAGTAGAGCTTGCTCGCCTCCCAGCCGAGCTGGGCGTCCCAGACGAGGACGAAGAGCGAGCGGTCGGTGAGGAAGAACTGGTGGGTGGCGTGGTAGATCTCCTGGCCGCCGAAGTCCCAGGTCGCCAGGTTCATGGTGACGTGGGCGTGGGCCGGGTCGGGGTGCGGGAGCTCCAGGGTGTCGACGTGCAGGCCGTGGGTGCTGCTCTCCTGCGGGTCGAAGCGATCGCCGCGCACGGCCTTGAGCAGCGAGGTCTTGCCGGAGCGGCCTTCGCCCACGACCACGATCTTGGAGGACCACTGCGGAACGGGGGCCCGGGCGCGCTCCCGGAGGAAGGCGAGGAGGGTGCCCGTGCCGGCCGAGACCACCTCGGGGGGCAGTGCGGTCAGGGGGTTCGCGTCCAGCCGGAGCGAGGCGAGCCCGATGAGGGAGCCGAGGGAGTCCGGCAGGTCCCGCAGCTCGTTGGCGTCCACGACGAGTGTGGTGAGGGCGGTGAGGTCGCCGAGCCAGTCCGGCAGTTCGGTCAGCTGGTTCGCCCTCAGGTACAGGTTCCTGAGCCGGAAGAAGCGGCGCATGGAGTCCGGCAGCGAGGTCAGCCGGTTGTTGCCCAGGTCGATGCCCTGGAGCCGGCTGAGACCGCCGAACGACTCCGGCAGCTCGGCGATCTTGTTGAAGTCCAGGTTGACGGAGGTGAGTGCGTCGAGGTCGCCGATCCACCAGGGCAGTTCGGTGAGGTCGTTCTGGCTCAGGTCGAGCGAGGTCAGCGAGGCGAGACCACGGACCGCCACCGGGAGCGTGCGCAGATTGCACTGGCGCAGATAGAGCGTACGCAGGGAGGTGAGGTTGCGGACCGAATGGGGAAGCGTGCTGATCGGGTTGTCGCTCAGGAGGAGCCCGGTGAGCGAGGTGAGTTCACCGATCCGGCGGGGCAGAGTCGTCAGCCGGTTGCGGGACACATCGAGCATCCTCAGCCTGGTGAGTTCGCAGACCTCCTCCGGCAGCGAGGTCAGCCCCATCTCGCTCAGGTCCAGGTTCCCCGACTCCCGCGCCGCGGCGATACGTGCCGCCACAGCGCCCTCCGTGAAGGCCACCACGCACCCAACTCCCGAACTTCCCCGCCCGACCCCGACACTCCCAGTGTGGCGATCCGGAGCCCCGCCGACGTGCGCGTTCCCCTATCGGGGGAACCGTTCGAGGCGCTGTTCGGCGTTTGCGGGACGCTGTCGGGCCGTCCGGAAAACCGGGTGGCCCCCGCCCGGAGCCTCAACTCCTCGGCGGGGGCCACCCCTTACCGGTGAACGTCCGTCACGCGGCCACCGGAACCTCCGTGCTCGCGCCGTTCGTCGCCGGGGCGAGGGCCAGGTCCAGGACCTGGCGGACGTCCGTGACGGCGTGCACGTCGAGCTTCGCGAGGACCTCGGCGGGGACGTCGTCGAGGTCGGGCTCGTTGCGCTTGGGGATGATGACGGTGGTCACGCCGGCCCGGTGCGCGGCGAGCAGCTTCTGCTTGACGCCGCCGATGGGCAGGACACGGCCGGTGAGGGAGACCTCGCCGGTCATCGCCACATCCGTGCGGACGAGCCGTCCGGACAGCAGCGAGGCCAGTGCCGTCGTCATCGTGACGCCCGCGCTCGGTCCGTCCTTCGGGACCGCGCCCGCCGGGAAGTGGATGTGCACGCCCCGGTCCTTCAAGTCGGCCACGGGGAGCTCCAGTTCGGCACCGTGACTGCGCAGGAACGACAGGGCGATCTGTGCGGACTCCTTCATCACGTCGCCCAGCTGGCCGGTCAGCGTCAGGCCCGCCGCCCCTGTCTCCGGGTCGGCCAGCGACGCCTCCACGAAGAGGACGTCGCCGCCCGCACCGGTCACCGCGAGACCGGTGGCGACACCGGGCACCGCCGTACGGCGCTCGGCCGGGTCCTGCGCGGACTCGGGCACGTGGTGCGGCCGTCCGATCAGGTCGCGCAGCTCGCCGTCGGTCACCGTGAACGGCAGTTCCCGCTCCCCCAGTTCGTGCTGGGCCGCGACCTTGCGCAGCAGCCGCGCGATGGCCCGCTCCAGGGTCCGTACACCGGCTTCCCGGGTGTACTCACCGGCGAGCTTGCGCAACGCGCTCTCGTCCAGCGTCACTTCGGCCTTCTCCAGACCGGCACGCTCCAACTGCCGCGGCAGCAGGTGGTCCCGGGCGATGACGACCTTCTCGTCCTCGGTGTAGCCGTCGAGCCGGACGAGCTCCATACGGTCGAGCAGCGCCTCCGGGATGGCCTCGAGGACGTTTGCCGTGGCGAGGAACACCACGTCGCTCAGGTCGAGTTCGACCTCCAGGTAGTGGTCGCGGAAGGTGTGGTTCTGGGCGGGGTCGAGGACTTCGAGCAGGGCCGCGGCCGGGTCGCCGCGGAAGTCGGAGCCGACCTTGTCGATCTCGTCGAGCAGGACCACCGGGTTCATGGACCCGGCCTCCTTGATGGCGCGGACGATACGGCCGGGCAGCGCGCCGACGTAGGTACGCCGGTGGCCGCGGATCTCCGCCTCGTCCCGCACGCCGCCGAGCGCGACCCGCACGAACTTGCGTCCCATCGCGTGGGCGACGGACTCGCCGAGCGAGGTCTTGCCGACGCCGGGCGGCCCGACGAGCGCGAGCACGGCGCCGCCGCGGCGCCCGCCGACGACGCCGAGGCCCCGGTCGGCGCGCCGCTTGCGCACCGCGAGGTACTCGGTGATGCGCTCCTTCACGTCCTCCAGACCGGCGTGCTCGGCGTCCAGGACGCGCTGGGCGCCCGTGATGTCGTACTCGTCCTCGGTCCGCTCGTTCCAAGGCAGTTCGAGGACGGTGTCGAGCCAGGTGCGGATCCAGGAGCCCTCGGGCGACTGGTCGCTCGAACGCTCCAGCTTCTCGACCTCCTTGAGCGCCGCCTCGCGGACCTTCTCGGGGAGGTCGGCGGCCTCGACGCGGGCCCGGTAGTCGTCGGACTCCTCGGCGTCGGAGGAGTCGCCGTTCAGCTCGCGCAGCTCCTTGCGGACGGCTTCGAGCTGGCGGCGCAGCAGGAACTCGCGCTGCTGCTTGTCCACGCCCTCCTGTACGTCCTTGGCGATGGACTCGGCGACGTCCTGCTCGGCGAGGTGCTCGCGCAGCTGCTCGGTGGCGAGCTTCAGCCGGGCGACGGGGTCCGCGTTCTCCAGCAGTTCGACCTTCTGCTCGATGGAGAGGAAGGGCGAGTAGCCGGAGTTGTCGGCGAGCGCGGAGACGTCCTCGATCGCCGTGACGCGGTCCACGACCTGCCAGGCGCCGCGCTTGCGCAGCCAGCTGGTGGCGAGGGCCTTGTACTCCTTGACCAGTTCCGTGACATGGCCGGGCAGCGGGTCGGGCACGGTCTCGTCGACGCGGGTGCCCTCGACCCAGAGCGCGGCACCGGGGCCGGTGGTGCCGGCGCCGATCCGCACCCGTCCGCGTCCGCGGATCAGCGCGCCCGGGTCGCCGTCGGCGAGCCGGCCGACCTGCTCGACGGTGCCGAGCACGCCCGTGCTCGCGTACGTGCCGTCGATGCGCGGCACCAGCAGCAACTGGGGCTTGCCCGGCGTCGACCGCGCGGCGGCCTGCGCGGCCTCCACGGCGGCGCGTACGTCGGGGTCGTTCAGGTCCAGCGGCACCACCATGCCGGGCAGCACGACCTCGTCGTCGAGCGGCAGCACGGGCAGGTTGAGTGACGTGGACGGAATGGACTCGGCAGCCATGATCTCCCTCTCGACAAGCAAGTTGAGCTATACGCACTCAATGCTTGTGAGCCCCCGAATGTTCCCCCAGGGGCGTTCGCTGTGAGCGATCACGTCCGCCGGGCTCTCCCGCACCGGGAAAACCAATGTCCCCACCGCCTTTATGCCCCGTACGGTCACCGCGTGACAGACAAAGCGATCCTCCTCGCGGCCTACGACGACCAGATGCGCGGCGCCCCTCCGCACCCGCCCGCCGGAATCATCCACGAACAGGACTGGCCGCTGCTCAGGATCGTCGGCCAGTTCCGCGGCTTCGTCAGCGGGCCGCGCGACCTCGGGGTGCGGGGCGCGGAGTTGGACGGGCTGATCGCCCGGCAGCGCGACTTCTTCGCCGCCCGGGGCGAGGCGGTGGAGTGGAAGACCCGCGGGCACGACCGCCCGGCCGACCTCACCGACCGGCTGCGGGCCGCGGGGTTCGTGCCCGAGGAGCGGGAGACGGTGCTCGTCGGTGCCGCCGAGGACATGGCCGTACGGCAGCCCGCCCTGCCGGCGGGTGTGGTGCTGCGGCAGGTCACGTCGGACACGGACATGCACCGGATCGCCGCCCTGGAGACGGCCGTCTGGGGCGAGGACATGAGCTGGCTCGCCAAGGACCTGATCGGCCGGGTCGCCGCCGCCCCCGACGAGATCGCCGTGTTCGTCGCCGAGGCAGCAGGTGAGGTCGTCTCGGCGGCCTGGCTGGTCTTCCGCGCGGGGACGGAGTTCGCCGGACTCTGGGGCGGTTCGACGCTGGCCGAGTGGCGGGGCCGGGGCATCTACCGCGCCCTCGTCGCCGTCCGCGCCGAACTCGCCGTCAACCGCGGCGTGAAGTACCTCCAGGTGGACGCCTCCGACGACAGCTCCCCCATCCTCCAGCGGCTGGGCCTGCACGCGGTGACGACCACGACGCCGTACGTCTGGACCCCACCGGGCTCCTGAACCGGCAGCCCGCCCGCCTCACAGGGCGTCAGACGGCGGGGCCGACGCGCTGACGACGCGGGAGCGCATACGGCGGCCGCGGCGCACCAGCGGCCAGGTCGCGACGCCGATCGCCAGGGCCGTCAGATGGCCCCAGTTCGTCATCGGGTCGGTGAACGCGAGCAGGTCGTCGACGAGCATCGCGCCGAAGGCGGCGAGTACCGGCCAGCGCAGCCACGGTGTCAGCAGCCCGGCCAGGGCGCCCACGCTCGCGGCGACACCGAAGCTGATGCCGTAGTCGAGGCGGTGCAGGGAGCTGTCGGGAAGGTGGCCCACCCATACGGCGACGCCGACCGGGATCTCGGTGGCGAGGGTGGCGAGCACATGCCCGAGCAGGAAGACGCCGGCCGCGCACCGGGCGCCCGTCCGCCGCTCCAGGGCGGTGAGGACGAGCAGGAACACGATCGCGTACGACGAGGTCACGCCGCCCACGATCCACAGGGCGCTGGCGGGCAGGACGAGGACCGGGTCGCTCAGGAGGTGGGCGACGTCCGTGCTGGAGCCCTGGCGCAGGGAAGCCACGAGCGCGGGGTCGAGGTGCTCGGAGACCACCGAAATGACGGCGAGGACGGCGGCGTAGAAGAAGGTGAAGGGCGTGCCCTTGGGGCTGGGCAGCAGCCGCCAGGGGCGCAGCGCGCGCAGCCGGGCGAGGGCGTCGGCGGCGCAGGGAACCGGACTTGCGGTCAGCGCGTCGGCGGCGCAGGGAACCGGACTTGCCGTCGGGGCCTCGCACGGGCCCGGTGTCGCGGTGTCCGTGGGGCCGATCGCGGCGACGGATGCCGTCGCACGCTGCCGTGGGATCCCGTCCAACAGCGGGAAGGGCGGCGCGTCCTCGGCGGGTTCGGCCGTCGCGGGCGCGGTCCGGTGCGCGATGTTCAAGGTGAGGCGCTCCTTCCTTCGCCCCCCACCTTTCGTTGTCCCGCGCGTCGCTGTCTATGACCTCCGCCACGCGAGACCCGATTCACAGCAACCTCCAAGGGTTTTTTCGCGTCCGGACACCTCCGGGTGACCGGCCCGAAATTCCGCACCTCCGGCGCGGACGGACTGCCACGATGGGCCGATGCCCACCTCGTACGACATTCCAGAAGTCATAGACCGTCGCGAGGGCCCCTACGGCGAGGTCGTGCTGCGGAGGCACGGGACGCTGCTGCAGATCATCGCCAACGGGTGTTTCCTGATGGACACCTCGGACGGCCGCTCGGAGCGGCTGCTGGTCGACGCGGCGCTGGACGCCCTCGACGGGCGCGCGGAGCCGGACGTGCTGATCGGCGGACTCGGCGTCGGCTTCTCGCTCACCCACGCCGCGGCCGATCCCCGTTGGGGGCGGATCAGCGTGGTGGAGCGCGAGCCGGCCGTCGTCGACTGGCATCGCGAAGGCCCGCTGGCCGAGTTGTCCTGCCGGGCGCTCGCCGACCCGCGCACCGAGATCGTGGGAGCCGACCTGATCACATACGTCCATGAGACTTCCGCCACGTACGACGCCTTGTGCCTGGACATCGACAACGGGCCCGGCTGGACGGTCACGGAGGGCAACGGCAGCCTCTATTCAGCGGCCGGACTTGCAGGCTGCGCACGGGTGTTGACACCGGGCGGGGTGCTCGCCGTGTGGTCCGCTCGGCCCTCTCCGGAATTTGAAGGAAGTTTGCGGAATGCCGGGTTCCAGGGGGTGCGTACCGAAGAGATCCCGGTTGCCCGGGGCGTTCCGGACGTCGTCCACCTCGGGGTCCGACCTGGATAGCCCCAGCACGGTGACTGCCCGTACTCTGCTCACCTGACGCGGATCATTCAAGCGTCAAGCGCAGTCATGGGATCACCCCACGGATTCCGGAAAGCACACATCAGGGGCGGGCGATGGAGCAGACCCACACATCCCACAACGGCACGGCGGCGACGCAGGGCGCACAACGCCGGGTGCTGGTGGTCGAGGACGACCCGACGATCGTCGACGCCATCGCGGCCCGCCTGCGCGCCGAGGGATTCCTCGTGCAAACCGCGGGCGACGGCCCGGCCGCAGTCGACACCGCCGAGGCCTGGCAGCCCGACCTGCTGATCCTCGACATCATGCTGCCCGGCTTCGACGGCCTGGAGGTCTGCCGCCGGGTGCAGGCCCAGCGCCCGGTGCCGGTGCTGATGCTCACCGCGCGCGACGACGAGACCGACATGCTGGTCGGGCTCGGCGTCGGCGCCGACGACTACATGACGAAGCCGTTCTCGATGCGGGAGCTGGCGGCACGGGTGCACGTGCTGCTTCGCCGGGTCGAGCGCGCCGTCGTGGCCGCCTCGACACCGCGCAGCGGGATCCTGCGGCTCGGCGAGCTGGAGATCGACCACGCGCAGCGCCGGGTACGGGTGCGCAGCGAGGACGTCCACCTCACGCCCACCGAGTTCGACCTGCTGGTCTGTCTCGCGAACACGCCGCGAGCGGTACTCTCGCGCGAGCAGCTGCTCGCCGAGGTGTGGGACTGGGCGGATGCGTCGGGTACCCGGACCGTGGACAGCCACATCAAGGCTCTGCGCCGGAAGATCGGCGCCGAACGGATCCGCACGGTCCACGGGGTGGGCTACGCGCTGGAGACACCGACTCCCTGAGAGGGTTGACGTCATGAGCGGTATCGGCGAGCCGCGCAAGAGCACGGGCCCCTGGGGCGGGCTGCGTCCCTTCTCGATCAAGACGAAGCTCGGAGCACTCGTCGTCATCTCGGTGCTGATCACCACCGGCCTGTCGATGATCGCGGTGCACACCAAGACCGAGCTGCGCTTCATCACGGTCTTCTCGATGATCGCGACCCTGCTGATAACGCAGTTCGTGGCCCATTCGCTCACCTCGCCGCTGGACGACATGAACGCGGTGGCCCGGTCCATCTCGCACGGCGACTACACACGCCGGGTGCGCGAGAACCGCCGGGACGAGCTGGGCGACCTGGCCGAGACGATCAACGTCATGGCCGACGAGCTGGAGGCCCAGGACCGCCAGCGCAAGGAACTCGTGGCGAATGTCTCGCACGAGCTGCGCACCCCCATCGCGGGCCTGCGCGCGGTCCTGGAGAACATCGTGGACGGCATCTCCGCCGCCGACCCCGAGACGATGCGTACGGCGCTGCAGCAGACCGAGCGGCTGGGCCGGCTCGTGGAGACGCTCCTCGACCTCTCCCGGCTCGACAACGGCGTCGTACCGCTGAAGACGCGCCGCTTCGAGCTGTGGCCGTACCTGTCCGGAGTACTGAAGGAGGCCAACATGGTCGCCTCCGCGCGCGCGGGCATCGCCTCCGGCTCCGGCAGCCACACACGCACCGACGTCCATCTGCACCTCGACGTCTCCCCGCCCGAGCTGACCGCGCACGCGGACCCGGAGCGGATCCACCAGGTCGTGGCCAACCTGATCGACAACGCGGTCAAGCACAGTCCGCCGCACGGCCGCGTCACGGTGAAGGCCCGGCGCGGCACCGCCCCGGAGTCTTTGGACCTGGAGGTCCTGGACGAGGGGCCCGGCATTCCGCAGTCGGAGTGGCACCGCGTCTTCGAGCGGTTCAACCGCGGCGGGGTCCCCTCTCCGCACGGTCCTGGCAGCGACGGCGGTACGGGTCTCGGGCTGGCCATCGCCCGTTGGGCGGTGGATCTGCACGGCGGGCGGATCGGGGTGGCCGAATCCCGGCGGGGTTGCCGGATCCAGGTCACTCTTCCGGGACTCCCCCTGCTGCCGAGTTGACGTAAAGTTCGAACCGGAGCCACAAGATCCACGACTGTCCCCGCTGCGGGACACGTGTGAGCAGGCAAAGGCCCGCGCCGTCATGGCCGCGGGCACGGGTCGGCGTACCCATTCCGCACCGGAACCCCGCTTGTTTCCCGCCATTTCCTTGCCTGAAACACAGCTTCCGGTGTGACTTACGCGACGATGACCGGCCCGGCCTGCACCTCTCGGCCATGGGGGCGTAGCCTTAATTCCCGCTGTCCATCACCTTGTGAAGCGGAAGAGGGCGGTTGCCGCCGTGTCGCCACAGTCCCCCAGTAACTCGAGCATCTCGACCGATGACCAAGCCGCCGGGAAGAACCCCGCCGCGGCGTTCGGTCCCAATGAGTGGCTCGTCGACGAGATCTATCAGCAGTACCTCCAGGACCCGAATTCGGTAGACCGAGCCTGGTGGGACTTCTTCGCCGACTACAAGCCGGGGGCGGCCACGTCCCCGACTCCGGCGGGTACTGCGGCCGCGGGGGCCGCAGGCACCACCACCGCGGCTCCTGCCGCACCCGCAGCGTCGCCCGCGGCTCCGGCCCAGGCCGCGCCCGCGGCTGCTCCGGCCGCCCCCGCTGCGCCGAAGCCCGCCGCCGCTGCTCCGGCTCCGGCCGCCGCACCGGCTCCGGTGAAGGCCGCTCCGGCCGCCGCCAAGCCGGCCGCTGCCGCGAAGCCGGCCGCCGCGCCCGCCACCGAGGCCCCCGAAGGCCCCGAGTACGTGACGCTGCGCGGACCCGCCGGTGCCGTCGCGAAGAACATGAACGCCTCGCTGGAGGTGCCCACGGCGACGTCCGTGCGCGCGGTCCCGGTGAAGCTGCTCTTCGACAACCGCATCGTCATCAACAACCACCTGAAGCGCGCCCGGGGCGGGAAGATCTCCTTCACCCACCTCATCGGCTACGCGATGGTGCAGGCCATCAAGGCCATGCCGTCGATGAACTACTCGTTCGTCGAGAAGGACGGCAAGCCGACCCTGGTCAAGCCGGAGCACATCAACTTCGGCCTCGCCATCGACCTGGTGAAGCCCAACGGCGACCGCCAGCTGGTCGTCGCGGGCATCAAGAAGGCCGAGACGCTGAACTTCTTCGAGTTCTGGCAGGCCTACGAGGACATCGTCCGCCGCGCCCGCGACGGCAAGCTGACGATGGACGACTTCTCCGGTGTCACGGTCTCCCTGACCAACCCCGGCGGCCTCGGCACCGTCCACTCCGTCCCGCGTCTGATGCCCGGCCAGTCGGTCATCATGGGCGTCGGCTCGATGGACTACCCCGCGGAGTTCCAGGGCACCTCCCAGGACACCCTGAACAAGCTCGGCATCTCGAAGGTCATGACGCTCACGTCGACCTACGACCACCGGGTGATCCAGGGCGCCGCCTCCGGCGAGTTCCTGCGGATCGTCGCGAACTTCCTCCTCGGCGAGGGCGGCTTCTACGACGACATCTTCGAGGCGCTGCGCATCCCCTACGAGCCGGTCCGCTGGCTCAAGGACATCGACGCCAGCCACGACGACGACGTCACCAAGGCCGCCCGCGTCTTCGAGCTGATCCACTCCTACCGGGTCCGCGGCCACGTCATGGCCGACACCGACCCGCTGGAGTACCGCCAGCGCAAGCACCCCGACCTGGACATCACCGAGCACGGCCTCACCCTGTGGGACCTGGAGCGGGAGTTCGCGGTCGGCGGTTTCGCCGGCAAGTCCCTCATGAAGCTGCGCGACATCCTCGGCGTGCTGCGCGACTCGTACTGCCGCACCACCGGCGTCGAGTTCATGCACATCCAGGACCCCAAGCAGCGCAAGTGGATCCAGGACCGCATCGAGCGCTCTCACTCCAAGCCGGAGCGCGAGGAGCAGCTGCGCATCCTGCGCCGCCTGAACTCCGCCGAGGCCTTCGAGACGTTCCTGCAGACGAAGTACGTCGGCCAGAAGCGCTTCTCCCTGGAGGGCGGCGAGTCCGTCATCCCGCTGCTCGACGCCGTCATCGACAGCGCCGCGGAGTCGCGCCTGGACGAGGTCGTCATCGGCATGGCCCACCGCGGCCGGCTGAACGTCCTCGCGAACATCGTCGGCAAGTCGTACGCGCAGATCTTCCGGGAGTTCGAGGGCAACCTCGACCCGAAGTCGATGCACGGCTCCGGCGACGTGAAGTACCACCTGGGCGCCCAGGGCACCTTCACGGGCCTCGACGGTGAGCAGATCAAGGTCTCGCTGGCCGCGAACCCGTCTCACCTGGAGACGGTCGACCCGGTCATCGAGGGCATCGTCCGCGCCAAGCAGGACATCATCAACAAGGGCGGCACGGACTTCACGGTCCTGCCGGTCGCCCTGCACGGTGACGCGGCCTTCGCGGGCCAGGGTGTGGTCGCCGAGACGCTCAACATGTCGCAGCTGCGCGGCTACCGCACGGGCGGCACGGTCCACATCGTCATCAACAACCAGGTCGGCTTCACCGCCGCCCCGGAGTCGTCGCGCTCCTCCATGTACGCCACCGACGTGGCCCGCATGATCGAGGCGCCGATCTTCCACGTGAACGGCGACGACCCCGAGGCCGTCGTCCGCGTCGCTCGCCTGGCCTTCGAGTTCCGCCAGGCGTTCAACAAGGACGTCGTCATCGACCTCATCTGCTACCGCCGCCGCGGACACAACGAGTCCGACAACCCGGCGTTCACGCAGCCGCTGATGTACGACCTGATCGACAAGAAGCGCTCGGTGCGCAAGCTCTACACCGAGTCCCTCATCGGTCGCGGCGACATCACGCTGGAAGAGGCCGAGCAGGCGCTGCAGGACTTCCAGGGCCAGCTGGAGAAGGTCTTCACCGAGGTCCGCGAGGCCGTCTCGGCTCCGGCCGAGGCGCATGTCCCGGACCCGCAGGCCGAGTTCCCGGTGGCCGTGCAGACCGCGATCTCCCAGGAGGTCGTCAAGCGCATCGCCGAGTCCCAGGTCAACATCCCCGACCACGTCACCGTGCACCCGCGTCTGCTGCCGCAGCTGCAGCGCCGCGCGGCGATGATCGAGGACGACACGATCGACTGGGGCATGGGCGAGACCCTCGCCCTCGGCTCGCTGCTGCTGGAGGGCACCCCGGTCCGCCTGTCGGGCCAGGACTCCCGCCGCGGCACGTTCGGCCAGCGCCACGCGGTCCTCATCGACCGGCAGACGGGCGAGGACTTCACCCCGCTCCTCTACCTGTCGGACGAGCAGGCCCGCTACAACGTCTACGACTCCCTGCTCTCCGAGTACGCGGTCATGGGCTTCGAGTACGGCTACTCGCTGGCCCGTCCCGAGTCCCTGGTCATGTGGGAGGCGCAGTTCGGTGACTTCGTCAACGGCGCGCAGACGGTCGTCGACGAGTACATCTCGGCGGCGGAGCAGAAGTGGGGCCAGACGTCCGGCGTCACGCTCCTGCTCCCGCACGGCTACGAGGGCCAGGGCCCGGACCACTCCTCGGCCCGCATCGAGCGCTTCCTCCAGCTGTGCGCCCAGAACAACATGACGGTCGCCCAGCCGACGCTCCCGTCGAACTACTTCCACCTCCTGCGGTGGCAGGTACACAACCCGCACCACAAGCCGCTGGTGGTCTTCACCCCGAAGTCGATGCTGCGCCTCAAGGCCGCCGCGTCGAAGACGGAGGAGTTCACCACGGGCCAGTTCCGCCCGGTCATCGGCGACGACTCGGTCGACGCGGCCGCGGTCCGCAAGGTCGTGTTCTGCGCGGGCAAGCTGTACTACGACCTCGACGCCGAGCGGAAGAAGCGCGGCATCACGGACACCGCGATCATCCGTCTGGAGCGTCTGTACCCGCTGCCGGGTGCCGAGGTCCAGGCGGAGATCGCCAAGTACCCGAACGCTGCGAAGTACCTGTGGGCCCAGGAGGAGCCGGCGAACCAGGGCGCATGGCCCTTCATCGCCCTCAACCTGATCGACCACCTGGACCTCGCGGTCGGCGCGGACATCCCCGGCGCCGAACGCCTGCGCCGCATCTCCCGCCCGGCCGGCTCGTCCCCCGCCGTGGGTTCCGCGAAGCGGCACCAGGCGGAGCAGGAGCAGTTGGTGCGCGAGGTGTTCGAGGCCTAGGCCTCAGCGGCTGTACATACGGTAGGCCCGGCCCCGAGTTCAAGTGACTCAGGGCCGGGCCCACCGGCGTTTGTGTGCTCCTAGAGCTGGGTTATGAAGGCGGCCCAGGCTCAGGGCTTCGGCGTAGTCGCCGGGCATACGGTTCATGACGGTCTGCCAGGTTGATCGGCCGGGGAGATACGACTGGGAAGTCACCGCCTCCCTCTACGACACTGGTGCCCTGACCCGCCCACCAGCCCTCCGCCTCGCGTGGCACACCTTGACGGAACTGCTGGGCAACCGCCGCATCCAGGGCATGGTCGCACCGGATCGCCACCACGTAGGCCCTGTCGCACTCGCGGAACTCGGCGCGTTCACGGCGTACCGCGCCGTGCCGCCCGTCCTAAGGCACTACCGCAGCAGGCTCCCAGCGGACCCGGCGGTCGTCCGGGAAGCCCGCCACGCCCTCACGACAAGACAGACGGAGTAGTCACTTCCCGAACTGGCAATCCAGACCGCCGAGTTGATCCTCAGCAAGTCGCTCACCAACGCAATCGTCCACACGGACAGCCCCGACGTCGCGGTCGACGTCACCCACACCGGGGCCGAACTCCGCCTCGCGGTCGCAGACCGTTGCCCAACCCGCGCCGCGCACAACTCACACCGCGGCGGGGGACGAATGCGGCCGCGGCCTCGCCCTATTCACCACACTGGCCGGCACTTGGGGCACAAGCAGCCCCGACGATGTCAACGGCAACAGATAAGCCGTATGGGCCATCCTGTCAACGCATCGCAAGACAGCGCCGAACAAAGGGAGTTGACTCATCACAACCACGTAACAAGCGCTCGCAGGCGGACCCGGACTCCACGCCCACCCAACTACGATCTTGCTCTGGCGACCGAGGGGGAGACATGACACATGGCGCCGCGCAGCGGAGAGTGATCGAGAACCCGATCCTCAACTCCCCTTACCGCGCCCCTGAGCGCTATTTCGCTTTTGACACCCTGGGGATCACCGACACCGTGATCGAAAGGCGTCGTCCGAGTTCGCACTTCATCCCCGTGCCACGACCCCGCAAGAGCAGCGGCTCCACGCAGCAGGAGTTACCCGGCTTCAGCGAAGCCGACATCAGGGAGAACGAGCTCGTCAACGGCGTCCGCCGGTCCCTGGACCGCTGGCGAGCGGGCGGGCGCCCGAACATCACACCGACCACCCGCCGTCTGTTGGAGTACTGGACGGACTCCTCACGCGACAACCCGGTGCTGTACTGCCAGTTAGAGGCAGCCGAGACCGCCATCTACATCGCCGAAGCCGCGACGAAATGTGGAGATCCCTGGATCCGCAATGAACTCGACGCTGAGAACACGGCGTTCAATGCAGGACTCCCTCGCATCGCCCTGAAGATGGCGACCGGTACGGGGAAGACCGTCGTCATGGCCATGCTGATTGCCTGGCAGGTGCTGAACAAGGCCGCGAACCCCAACGACCGCAAGTTCACGCGTCGGTTCCTCCTGGTCACTCCTGGCATCACCATCCGCGACCGACTCCGTGTCCTCCTGCCGGACGACCCTGAGAACTACTACAGGGAACGCGATCTCGTCCCCGCCGACCTGGTCTTCGCTCTGCGGCAGGCACGCATCGCCGTCGTCAACTTCCACACACTGCGCCGTCGGGACAGAACCGCTGTGGGCAAGGTCACTCGGCTCAACGCCGCCGTACTCCAGGGCGACTCCACCGACACCAGTGCTTTCGTCGAAACCCAAGAGGCGATGGTCCGCCGCGTCTGCGCCGATCTGCGCGGCAGCGGCGAGATCATGGTTCTCAACGACGAGGCCCACCACTGCTACCTACCGAGAGCGGCCGCCGAGGCACAGGCCGACCGGCGCGTGGCCGCCGCCGAGCAGCGGGAGGCCGAGGCTCGGGATGCGGACGCCCGCGTATGGTTCTCGGGCCTCGCAGCTATCCACGCCCGCCTCGGGATCAAAACGGTCTACGACCTGTCGGCGACCCCATTCTTCATCGGCGGGTCCGGGTACGGAGAGGGAGATCTCTTCTCTTGGGTGGTGAGCGACTTCTCCCTCGTCGACGCCATCGAATCAGGCGTGGTGAAAATCCCCCGCGTACCGGTGGACGACGACCGTCCGTCACCTGACGTCACCTATCTCGACCTGTGGCAGCGGATCCGCGAAGGCCTTCCCCGACAGGGGCGCAAGGCGGACGCCACCCACGCCGATGTTTTCCCCGACGCCCTTGACGGAGCTCTTGCCAGCCTCTACTCCTCGTACAAGCGCGAGTACGCGCGCTGGGAGGAATCAGGGGCCGCGACCGCAGGAGAACCACCACCGGTCTTCATCGTGGTATGCGCCAACACCGCGGTCTCCAAAATGGTGTTCGACAGGATCGCAGGTCACGAGAAGGTCCTCAAAGACGGTACTGCAGTACTGGTACCCGGCTCACTGGAACTGTTCTCGAACGTACAGGCCGGAACATGGTCGGCCTCTCCACCAACCATTCTGATCGACTCCCGTGAGCTCGAATCGGGCGAAGCTTTGTCCAAGGAGTTCCGCCGGCTCGCGGCGGCGGAGATCGAAGAGTTCAAGGCCGAGTACACCCGGCGATTCCCCGGCCGCTCGGAAGCCGCCGTATCCGATGCCGATCTACTACGCGAGGTCATGAACACGGTCGGCAAACCGGGCCGACTGGGCGCCGGCGTCCGCTGCGTAGTCAGTGTTTCGATGCTCACCGAAGGCTGGGACGCCAACACCGTCACGCACATCCTCGGGGTGCGGGCCTTCGGCACCCAGTTGCTCTGCGAGCAAGTGGTCGGCCGTGGCCTGCGCAGACGCTCGTATGCCGCAGACGAGAACGGCTTCTTCGCAGCCGAGTACGCGGACGTGTACGGCGTACCGTTCCAGTTCATCCCGACCGTGGGCCGCACCAAGGACCTCAAGCGCAAGCCGGTTCACCGGGTCAGGGCTGAACCGGACCGGCAGCACGCCGAGATCACGTTCCCCTGCCTCTCCGGATACCGGCAGGAGTTCCCCGAAGCCTCACCCGAGGCGGAGTTCGGCCCGGACTCGCGCATGGTGCTGTCCAAACGCGACCTGCCCATGCTCACCGAGACGGCGGGTCTCGTCGGCTCCACCGACACGCAGAGTCCCGAAGCCTTCCTTCAGCTGCGGGACCAGCAGGTCGCCTTCAGGCTCGCGGCCGAGATGCTCACCCGGCTCGACGACTCCGCTGATCCCAAGCCCTGGCATTTTCCGGCCATGCTGAAGATCACCCGCGGCTGGATCTCGGAGTGCCTAGAGCTCCAGGACGACACCCGCGTCGGACTGGTCACCAGCAGTGGACTGCTTCAGGAGGCGCTGGCACGGATCCGCAACTCACTGCGCTGGCCGGAGAATTCCCCTGAGCCGAAGACCGTGCCGATCTTCCAGCCCCACGGCAGCACCGGCTCCACTCAGAACGTCAACTTCGCCACGACCAAACAGGTCTATGTCACGGCCCAGGAGATGTGCCACGTCAACTTCACCGTGCTGGACGGCGCCTCGGGCAACAGCTGGGAGCGGTCGGCCGCCCAGGCGCTGGAGACCCATCGACAAGTGGTCGAGGCCTATGTCAAGAACGACCACCTCGGCTTCGCCATTCCCTACACGCATCAGGGCAGCGGACACCGATATCTGCCGGACTTCCTGGTGCGCCTCAAGCCAACCCATGACGGAGTGCCACGCACGCTGATTCTGGAGATCTCCGGCGGGCGCAAGTCCGCGGCTGTCACGGCGGTGAAGGCCGACGCAGCCCGGAACCTCTGGCTTCCCGCGGTCAACGGGCACGGTGGATTCGGCCTGTGGGGCTTCTGTGAAGTCACCGATCCGACACGAGTCAAGCAAGCGATCACCGAGGCCGCGCAGGCGCTCGAAGGCAGGGGAGGGAGCGGCAATGCAGTCTCGCAAAGATGATGTGGCCGGTATATCGAATCCAGTGACGGCCATCACTCACACGGAGACACGGTCCAATATCCCGACAGCGGACAACTCCATCTTCCTGGACGAAGCCGATACCGCGCCCAGAAACGTCCCGGTGCAGCGTTCGGCCGAGACCAGGTCGGAGACCACGGTCACCGAGCCCGAACTCACCTGGCGAGGCAAACGGGAACAGGATGCGGCCGGGCTGGTGGTGGATGCTCCGCCCCTCTTCATTCAGGAGAAGATCGACTCCCGGGCCCTGGTCGCGGCCTTGCGTTCCGGACACGTCGGTAACTTCGAACAGCCTTCGCTCTATGACGAGTTCGACGGGCTCGACGACTGGGCGAACGTCGAGTTCTACCAGCATGAGCAGAACTGGTCGAACCGTCTCATCCTTGGCGACTCACTCGCGGTCATGGCCTCTCTCGCGGAGCGGGAGAAGTCCACGATCCGCGGCAAGGTTCAGATGATCTATGTCGATCCGCCCTACGGCATCCGCTTCGGCTCCAACTGGCAGCCCCGTACACGTAGCAGAGACGTATCCGACACCAAGGCGGCCGACGTCACCCGGGAAGTAGAGCAGATCAAGGCGTTTCGCGACACCTGGCAGTGGGGGCTCAACTCCTTCCTCGCGTATCTGCGCGACCGGCTCGCCCTCGCCCGTGAACTACTGAACGAGACTGGTTCGGTCTTCGTCCAGATCGGTGACGACAACCTGCATCTGGTGCGGTCAGTACTGGACGAGGTCTTCGACCGGGCCAACTTCTGCTCCCAGATCTCATTCCGCACGACGAGCAGCGCCACCGGCGACCTGCTGGCCGGAACGACGGACTACCTATTGTGGTACGCAAAGGACCGGGAAGCTCTGAAGAGCAGCGACAAATATCGGCAGTTATACCGGGCGAAGGTGGCGGGGGGAGATGGGGTAAGCGCATACCGGTATGTAGAGCTGCCGGACGGCGCTCGCCGCGCGATGAAGTCCGAGGAGCGGCGTGATCACACCTTGCTGCCCAAGGGCAGCAAGGTGTACACCCTGGACAATCTGACCAGCCAGGCGTCCGGGCGAGAGAAGGGGGAAGGTGCAGCCTCTTGGTTCAAGGTGGAACTCGAAGGCCGTATATTCCAACCGCCTCAGCACAGCCGCTGGAAGACAAACCCTCTTGGCATGGAGCGACTCAAGGCCGCTCGGCGCCTGGGTATCGCCGGCAACACCCTGCGCTACATCCGTTACCTCGACGATTTCCCCGCATTCCCGCTCAGCAACTCCTGGGACGACACCACCACCGCCGGATTCGGTGATCCCAAGCTCTACGTCGTCCAGACCAACACCAAAGTCGTCGAACGCTGCATGCTGATGACCACCGATCCCGGTGACTTGGTCCTCGACCCCACCTGCGGGTCCGGTACGACTGCCTACGTCGCTGAGCAGTGGGGGCGTCGCTGGATCAGCATCGACACCTCGCGGGTGGCCCTCGCCCTCGCGCGACAGCGCCTGATGGCCGCGAAGTACCCGTACTACCTGCTCGCCGACTCACCTGTGGGACGTGCGAAGGAGGCAGCCGCCACCGGCCAACCCCTGTCGGAGGGCACAGCCGCGGGAGATGTCAGGAAGGGTTTCGTGTACGAACGTATCCCCCACATCGAACTGCGCACCTATTCGACCAATCCTGCCATCCACAGCGACATGTCCCGGCAGGAGATCGACACAGTCATCCGGAGACACGCCAAGCAGGAGACGCTCTACGATCAGCCCTTCAAGGACCTCAAGAAGGTACGCGTCACCGGTCCCTTCACCGTCGAGAGCCTGTCGCCCTACCGGACCCTGTCCGCCGACGCCGAACTCTCCGGGACCGAACGGGCCGCCGATGACGAGGCCGACGCCTCCTCCTACGTGCAGACCATCCTGGAACACCTACTCAAGGAGGGCGTTGGCACCGGCGAGCCGTCCAAGCGGATCACATTCGACACGCTGACGCCCTACCCCGACGCGTGGATCCAAGGCGAGGGACACCGAGAGGGTGGGCCGAAGGGAACGCCTCAGCGCATCGCCGTCTTCATCGGTCCCCAGTACGGAACGGTGGGGCCGTCACAAATCAAGAGCGCGGCCCGGCAAGCGCGACGCGGCGAGGGGTTCGACCTACTCGTCGTGTGCGCCTTCGCCTTCACCCCGGATGCCCAGCGCACCGCGGCGGAGTTCCAGATCGGCTCGTTGCGAGTGCTGAACGTGCGGATGAACTCCGATCTGGCGATGGGTAGGACGCTGCTGAAGAACACCGGCAGCGGGAATCTGTTCACCCTGTTCGGCGAGCCGGACATCGAGATACTCCACACCGACGACAACCGACTGACCGCCACTGTGCGCGGTGTCGATGTCTACGACCCCACGACGGGGGCCATCCGCTCGAAGAACGCCGACGGCATCGCACTGTGGATGATCGACACCGAGTACAACGAGGAGTCCTTCTTCGTACGGCACTGCTATTTCACAGGCGACAAGACCGCGTACAAAGCGCTGAGCCGGGCCCTGCGCGCCCAAATCGACGAGTCCGCGTGGCAGAGCTGCTACCAGACCACCTCACGCCCCTTCGCGGTACCTGGCAGCGGAAAGATCGCCGTCAAGGTGATCAACGATTACGGCGACGAGGTGCTGAAGGTCTACGACGTGACCCGCTCGGAGCAGCGCGGGGCACCCCGGTGATCCGCCGCTGCCGCCGGACCCTCCCGGTGTCAGTGCTCCCCGGTAGCGTGGACGTATGACAGACGACACGAACGGGACCAATGGGTTGTTCCTCGAAGAAGTGCGTCTGACCGCGTTCAAGTCCTTCCATGGCCAGGTGCTGCGACTCTCGCCGCTAACCGTCTTGATCGGACGCAACAGCAGTGGCAAGTCCAACGCCCTGGACGGCATCGAAGTGCTCTCGCGTCTGGCTCACGGCGAGGACATTCGGGACGCGCTAGAAGGGCGTAGGCGGGATGCAGAGCCCGTCCGGGGCGGGCTGGAGGGGTGCGCCCCTCATGGGGAGAACCTATTCGCACTCGGCTGCACCGCGACCACTCCACAAGGACCGGTAAGTCTTGATGTGGTGGTCCAGGTCAGGCCCGAGGTACAGATTGTCAGCGAGACACTTGTCGGGCCAGCCGGACGCGGCCAACGCACCCTTCTGGAAACCGGCCCTGCGGAGCGCGCCAGGGGCGACATCCAAGCCACCTGGTACAACGGCAAGCGCGGGCGCAGCCCGTATGAGCCATTCCGTTCCTCCCGGCTGCTCACCGGGCAGCTCGCTGTTCGGGCGGTCGGTTCCACAGCCGGCGAGCGCGCGACGCTGGCGGCGGCAGAGCGACTACTCACCGTGTTGCGTGGTGTCTTCCAGCTCGATCCCGTCCCCCACCTCATGCGCCAATATGTGCCCGCGCGGGACTATCACCTCCGCCGCACCGCGGAAAATCTGTCGGCCGCAATCGGCCGGATCCGGAATCAGGATCGGCCGCGGTTCCGTCGACTGCTCACTCTGCTGCAGGGGCTGTCCGACCATGAAGTACGGGGGCTCACCGTCAGTAGCTCCGATCTGGGCGACGTCATGCTGGCGCTTGACGAAGGCGAACGAGGCCGCACGCCGGCGCGTGAGATGAGCGACGGGATGCTGCGCTTTCTCGCAGTGTGCACCGCCGTACTGAGCGGCGGCGACGGTCTGGACCTTGGGCCCGAGGACGATCCAGAGATGGCGCGCACACTGATGCTGGTCATTGAGGAACTGGAGAACGGTCTCCATCCGTCCCAGGCCGCGACCGTGCTACAGCTCGTCAGACAGGCCAGCGAGGAGAGCAACGCCCAGGTGCTGATCACTACACACAGCCCCGCCCTGTTGTCCGCTCTCGACGGCTCCGACCATGGCGGTGTCGTCGTCTGTTCACGCGCCCCGTCCGACGGACTGAGCCGACTCCTGCCCCTGACAGAACTGGACGGTTATGCGCGAGCCATGGCCAGCGGACCCCTCGGCGACGTAGTCACCCAAGGCGGCCTTCCTCCAGAAGTCAGCCCAGAACGAGACTTCAGCGATTTTGACCGGCTATTGGGCATCGGGTGATCGAGGTTGCGTCCCGTCGTCTTCGTCGACACCTCGGTGTTACTCAATCTGCTGCGCGTACCGCGCAAGGACCAAGATCACGAGCGTGTAGCCGAGCAACTAAAGAAGATTCGGCAGACCTGCGACCTTGTGCTGCCCGTGACCGCCATCATCGAGACGGGCAACCACATCGCGCAGCTCAAGGATGGTGCAGCGCGAGGTACTTGCGCAGAGGGCCTGGCCGGGATGCTTCGCCTGTCGATCGCAGGTAGGGCACCCTGGGCTCTCAACACTGTGGCCTGGGACAAGGAGTTTCTCCAAACTCTGCTCGACGGCGCCGGAACCGGGGCGACGCTCGTCGAGCTGGCGCGGGCCAAGCGCGGCTGCGGGGATCTCAGCATCCTTACCGAGGTTGCTCGCTATCGCGCACGCACCAGCGGTTTACGGCTCTTGGTGTGGACCCTGGACAGCCAGCTCGCGTCGTACTCCGAACCCCCACCAGGCTGATCGCGCATCGAGAACGCCTGCGCTGCTTCTCGCGCCCGCGCTCCTCCTCCCCAGCCGCGGATTCCGCGAAGGGGCACCAGGCGGAGCAGACATTCCCTGTAGTCCCGCCCGCCCGTTGCACAGGCGGTGGCAGGTCGGCGACTGCGCGAGCGACTCTCCGGTCGCCGCCCGCCCCCCACCTATCCTTTTCCTAGCTTTCCCTTACGGGAAGGAATGTCCCCGCTCACCACTTCACACACGGAGCACCACCCATGTACTTCACCGACCGTGGCATCGAGGAACTGGAGAAGCGGCGCGGCGAGGAAGAGGTCACCTTCGAGTGGCTCGCCGAGCAGCTGCGTACGTTCGTCGATCTCAACCCGGACTTCGAGGTGCCGGTGGAGCGGCTGGCGACCTGGCTGGCGCGGCTGGACGACGACGAGGACGAGGACGAGTAGGACCCCCTCGGGTTCGGCAGGGGCGTCAGTCCGGGGCGCGCATGCGTTCGTAGGCGAAGCCCAGCGCGCCGTGGATCACCAGCAGCGCGCCCGCGACGACCCAGCCGCCGCTGCGCCGGCGTACGCCCCAGGCGGCGAGGGGGAGACCGGCGGCCAGCTGGGCGGCGGCGAGGGCGCGGGCGCGGGGACCGCGCAGCCAGGGGCCCAGCGTGGTGTTCTCGACGGCGTCGAGTTCCGCGCGCACGGCGTCGCGCCAGCCTGTCCACTCGACGGCTTCGGCGCCGGGCCGGCCCCGGGCCGCTGCGCACAGCCGGTCGGCGGGTTCTCCGGGGCCGAGGCCGGCGGGCAGTGACAGTCCCGCGCGCGTGAGGACCGCGAGCAGGCCCGTCATGCGCGCGTGCGCGTCGGCGTCGGTGTCGGGTTTCGTCAGCCGCTCCAGGGACTCCATGTCCAGCACCGGGTCGAGACCCAGGCGCGCCGCGAAGGTGCGCATCGCCTCGTCCTCGCCGACCGGGGTGCCGTTCGCGAGCCATACGTAGCCGACGGTGCGGCGGAATCCGGACGCGAGCGTGCAGCCGCAGCGGTCCGCGTCCCACCACAGCGCGAGTACGGGCCAGGGGGCGCCGACGGCCAGGGCCGTGGCCCAGCCGGTGAGCACGCGGTCGACGGGTTCGCCGCCGTGCAGCCAGGGCTTGCCCTCGGGGACCAGCACGCTCCACTCGGCGCCGGCCCGCAGGAGCACCATCCGCTCGCGCAGCAGCTGGGCGGGGGTGCCGACGGCGTCGGGCCCCGCCCGGCACAGGAGCAGGGCGCCGGCGGCCTCGGCCGGGGGCTCGTCGGGCGTCGTCGACATGGTCACACCGTAGGCCGATTCACCCCTTTTGACCCTTCGATGATCCCCAGAACGGGTGTCTTGACTTTCCGCACCCGCGATATATCGTGTCTCTTGGAAGACGCGATATGGCGTGTTGCGCCGTACGGCGTCAGACGTCGTACGGCGTTGTCGTGGACGGCGCCGTGCGTGGCTGTCGCGTACGCCGCTGTCCGCGCCCCCCTGTGTTCAGATCCCGCCGAGGAGGTCCGCACCATGTCCGAGTGGTCCGTCACCGAGCCACGCAAGCTGTCCTTCGACGACCCCGTGACAGCGCTCCAGGTGCGCATCGTCAACGGAACGGTGAACGTCGTGGGCACGGACGAAGGTTCCGCCCGTCTCGAAGTCTCGGAGATCGACGGCCCGCCGCTGCTCGTGACCCAGAAGGACGGCACCCTCACCGTCGCGTACGAGGACCTGCCCTGGCGGGGCTTCCTCAAGTGGCTCGACCGCAAGGGCTGGCGCCGCAGTGCGGTGGTCTCGCTGACCGTCCCGGTGGGCACGAACGTCGAGGTGGGCGTCGTCGGGGCCAGCGCCGTGGTCTCGGGGACGGAGGGGCGGACAGAGGTGAAGGGCGTCACGGGCGACACGACGCTGGTCAGGCTCTCCGGCCCGGTGCGCGCCGACACGGTCTCGGGCAACGTGGAGGCGCAGGCCGTCACCGGCGATCTCCGCTTCAACTCCGTCTCCGGCGACCTGACCGTCGTCGAGGGCTCGGGCCCCTCCGTGCGCGCCGACTCGGTGAGCGGGTCGATGATCGTCGACCTGAACCCGGGAGGCCGCCCGACGGAGGTCCACCTGGTGAACGTGTCGGGCGAGATCGCCATCAGGCTGCCGCACCCCGCGGACGCGCGGGTGGAGGCCAACACCGCGAGCGGCACGGTCTCCAGCGCATTCGAGGACCTCCGGGTCCGAGGCCAGTGGGGCGCCAAGCAGATCACCGGCCAACTGGGCGCGGGCAACGGCAAACTGAAGGCGACGACCGTCTCCGGCTCGATCGCCCTGCTGCGCAGGCCCCCGGCCGAGGACGAACCGTGGGACGCGGAACCCGAGGACGCCCCGCAGGCCCCGACCGACAAGAAGGTGCTCTGAGATGGCTCCCGTCTTCGCCCACGGCCGCCTGCGGCTCTACCTGCTGAAGCTGCTGGACGAGGCCCCGCGCCACGGCTACGAGGTGATCCGCCTCCTGGAGGAACGCTTCCAGGGGCTGTACGCACCCTCCGCCGGCACCGTCTACCCCCGGCTCGCGAAGCTGGAGGCCGAGGGGCTGGTCACCCACACCACCGAGGGTGGCCGAAAGGTCTACGCGATCACGGACGCGGGCCGCGCCGAACTGGCCGACCGCAGTGGCGAGTTGGCCGACCTGGAGCTGGAGATCCGCGAGTCGGTCGCCGAGCTGGCCGCGGAGATCCGTGCAGATGTACGGGGCGCGGCGGGCGACCTGCGCCGCGAGATGCGGGCAGCGGCCACGGAGGCCCGCCAGGGTTCCGCCGGGACCAAGGAGCAGGGGCGGCACGAGAACGCGTACCGCGACTTCACCGAGTTCGGCGACAAGGAGGCGTGGCGGGCCGCGAAGGAGGAGATGCGGCGCGCCAAGCAGGAGTGGAAGGAACAGGCGCGGCGCGCGAAGGACGAGAGCCGCCGGGCGCGTGACGAGGCCCAGCGGGCGCGCCGCCAGGCCAAGGAGGCGCAGGAGCGGGTCCGGGAGCAGGCGCAGGAGGAGATGCAGCGCATGGCCAAGCGGGTCCAGGACCATGTCCAGGACCACTTCGCGCGGGGCGACTGGCCGACGGGCGTGCGGGAGGGACTGACCGAACTGGCCAAGGAGTTCGGCGACTTCGGAAAGGAGTTCGGGAAGGAGTTCGGCAAGGACTTCGGGAAGGGCTTCGGGCGCACCGCGCAGACGGAGCCCGAGTACACGGTCACCCCCGAGGACTTCCCCGCCGAGTACGAGCCGTCCTGGGCTCACGAGGACTCCTCCGGGAACCCGGCCCGCGACCTCGACCGCCTGCTGGACCGCTTCCGCGACGACATCCGCGACGCGGCCCGCGACCACGGGGTGACGGAGCAGCAACTACGCGACACCCGGGGCCACTTGTCGGCGGCGGCGGCACACATCGGGGCGATACTGCGCACACCGCGGGCATGATGCTGCCCTCGCGTCTGTGGTGCCCGGTCCTGTGGGCACCACAGACCCCCCGCCCCGGGCCCGGGTCCTCATCCCGCCTTGGCGGCTCCCCCGTCGCCGTAGAGCACGCGCGTGACCTTCTCGTACGTCACCCCGTGGTCGGCGAGCACCTCCGCGGGGACGCCGGGGCGGACGGTGAGGGCCAGCAGGAAGTGCTCGTCCCCGATGCGCCGGTCGTGCCGGGCGACGGCGATCCGCAGGGACTGCGCGACCGCGCCCTTGGCCCCCTGGGCGAACGGCCGACGCTTCACCCAGCGCCCTGCGGCCCTCCTCCCCGGTTCGAGCACCCCTTCCCCATGGGCCTCCTCCACGCGGGAGACGATCTCCGAGAGGTCGATGCCCAGCCCGGAGAGGGCGTCCGCGTCGGCGCGCGAGAGCCCGCCGCGGCGGCGGGCCTCGGTCAGGGACCGCTCCACGGACTCCCGGGCCTCGCCCGTCAGCCCGAGCGAGGCCAGCGCGAACGACGCACGACTGGCCTCCCGGTCAAGGAGCGCGAGGAGCAGATGTTCCTCCTCGACCGCCTCCGCACCCACCCGTTCGGAGTGCCCGACGGCACCCTCGACAACAGCACGGGCGTCCTTGGTGAACCGCTCGAACATCACTGCCTCCCGTACTTCTTGTGCACGGCCTGTCTGCTCACTCCGAGTTCCGCGGCGATCTCCTGCCACGACCAGCCCTGATTGCGCGCACTGCGCACCTGCACCGCCTCCAGCTGCTCCAGCAGCCTCCGCAGCGCGGAGACCGCCCGCAGCCCGATCCGCGGATCGCGGTCGCCCGCGCGCTCGGCGAGATCCGTTGCGTCCGTCATAAATGTCAACCTACGTTGACACCATGACGCTGTCAACCTTAATTGACACGGCAACGGCCGACCCGCTGGGCGGATCGGCCGTTGTAGGAGCTGGGATGCTGTGGGAGCTGTACGAGGACTGGCGCGCGCGACAGCTCAGGAAGCGGACGGCGTCAGGACGATCTTCCCGAACTGATCGCCCGACTCCATCCGGGCGAAGCCCTCGCGGGCCCGGTCGAGCGAAAGCACCTCGTCGATGACGGGACGGACGCCGGTGGCGGCGCAGAAGGAGAGCAGGTCCTCCAACTCGTCCTTGGTGCCCATGGTCGAGCCGACCACCTTCAGCTCCAGGAAGAAGATGCGGGTCAGCTCGGCGTGCGAGGGACGGTCACCGCTCGTCGCACCCGAGATGACCAGGGACCCGCCGGGCTTCAGCGACTTGACCGAGTGGGACCAGGTCGCGGCGCCGACGGTCTCGATGACGGCGTCCACCCGCTGCGGCAGCCGCGCCCCCGACTCGACGGCCTCCACCGCGCCCAGCTCGAGCGCCCGCTTGCGCTTGGCCTCGTCACGGCTGGTGGCGAAGACGCGCAGCCCCGCGGCCTTCCCGAGCACGATCGCGGCGGTCGCCACGCCGCCGCCGGCCCCCTGGACCAGAACGGAGTCACCGGGCCGTACGCCGGCGTTGGTGAAGAGCATCCGGTAGGCCGTCAGCCAGGCGGTGGGCAGACAGGCGGCCTCCTCGAAGGACAGCTCCTTCGGCTTCGGAAGCACGTTCCAGGTCGGGACGGACACCTGCTCGGCGAAGGTGCCCTGGTAGTGCTCGGTGAGGATGGAGCGGGGCTCCTTCGGGCCGACGCCGTGCCCGGTCTGCCCGATGACGGAGTGCAGCACGACCTCGTTGCCGTCCTCGTCGACCCCGGCGGCATCGCAGCCGAGGATCATCGGCAGCTTGTCCTCGGCAAGGCCCACGCCACGCAGGGACCAGAGGTCGTGATGGTTGAGCGAGGCGGCCCTGACGTTCACGGTCGTCCAGCCGGGCCTCTGTTCGGGAGCCGGGCGCTCCCCCAACTCCAGGCCGTTCAGTGGCTGGTCACGGTCGATTCGGGCGGCGTAGGCAGCGAACATGACCACGACGATAGGCTCCCCCGCCCCCGCTGCGGAACGCTTCCCCTCTGTGACACGCGTCCCGCCAGGAAGGCCTTTTCGCCCCCTCCGCCCCTACCCGTCCCGTTGACCTGGGGGCTGCCGCCCCCTCTCCCCCTGCATCGCGCTGACGCGCTCGTCCTCAAACGCCGGACGGGCTGAATCCAGCCCCTCCGGCGTTTGAGGAGCGGGGGTCCAGGGGCGGAGCCCCGGAACACGGGACGGGCAGGGGCGGAGGGGGCGAAAACCATCCGCCCGGCCCAACCCCCGGGTAAAAAATGGGCCCCGCCGGAGCATCCCGGCGGGGCCGCAAGAACCCGCGTCAGCGGCGAGCCACACCCTCGGCCCGAGCCGCGGCAGCCACCGCGGCCGTCACCGCCGGAGCCACCCGCTCGTCGAACGGCGAGGGAATCACGTAGTCCGCGGCAAGGTCGTCCCCGACGACCGCGGCCAGCGCGTCAGCGGCGGCGATCTTCATCCCCTCCGTGATCCGGGAGGCCCGCACCTGAAGCGCCCCCGCGAAGATCCCGGGGAACGCCAGCACGTTGTTGATCTGGTTCGGGAAGTCGGACCGCCCGGTGGCGACCACAGCCGCGTACTTGTGCGCGACCTCCGGATGCACCTCGGGGGTCGGGTTGGCCATGGCGAACACGAACGCGCCCTCGGCCATCGAAGCCACCGCAGGCTCCGGCACCGTACCGCCGGAGACCCCGATGAAGACGTCGGCTCCGGAGAGCGCCGCCTCCAGCGAGCCGGAGATCCCGGCCTTGTTGGTGATCTCGGCGAGCTCCCGCTTGACCGGCGTCAGGTCGTCCCGGTCCGCCGAGACGACGCCCTTGCGGTCCGCGACCGCGACATCGCCGATGCCCGCGGCGAGCAGGAACTTGGCGATGGCGACCCCGGCCGCACCGGCACCGGAGATCACCGCCCGCAGATCACCGAGCGCCCGCCCGGTCAGCCGAGCCGCATTGCGCAGCGCGGCGAGGGTGACGACCGCTGTCCCGTGCTGGTCGTCGTGGAAGACCGGGATGTCCAGCCGTTCCTGGAGCTGCCGCTCGATCTCGAAGCACCGAGGAGCCGAGATGTCCTCGAGGTTCACACCGCCGAAGGACGGCGCCAGCCGGACGACGGTCTCGACGATCTCGTCGACACCCGTGCAGTCGAGCGCGATCGGCACCGCGTCGACCCCGCCGAACTGCTTGAACAGGATCGCCTTGCCCTCCATCACGGGGAGGGAGGCTTCCGGGCCGATGTCGCCGAGCCCGAGGACGGCCGTCCCGTCGGTCACGACGGCGACGACGGACGACTTCCACGTGTAGTCGTGGACGAGCTCCGGCTGCTCGGCGATCGCGCTGCACACCTTCGCGACGCCGGGCGTGTACGCCAGGGACAGGTCGTCCTTGTCGCGGATGGGCACGGTGGCCTGCACGGCCATCTTGCCGCCACGGTGCAGCGCGAACGCCGGGTCGAAGGCGAAGGAACCGACCGATTCAACGGATTCGGCGCCCTCGGCGCCGAGGCCGGAATTCACCGGCTCCGCGTCGCCTTCGTGGCCCGTACTGCTGTCGCTGCGAGGATTGACGATCTCCGCTGCCACTTTGTTTTACCCCTTAAGTCTTCAAGGTTTGAGGGTGACCACTCCTGGTTGAGGGGTGGGCGGGCACCGCGTATGCCCTGCCGCCGTGGTTGCGTACGGGCGGATACGCGACGGGCGCGCCGCACACGCGCCCTGAGCCCCGGATGAGGGGTGTAAAGAACCTTCTTACCGGACCGATGGTGCCGTGGACGAGTCCATAACGCGAAGGTCACATGCCAGTGACATGACTCATGGCGAAATGGATGGACAAGTCCTGGACAAGGGCTCAAGGCGCCGCAAGTGCGGAGTAACGGCCGCCCGCATCGTGAGATGCGCCGAAGATCTTCCGGCCGGAAGGAGAGATTCCCGCAGAAGGTACGGCCCAGTGGTACCGGCCGGTAGCAGATCGGGGGTCACCCGTTATCCGATTTTGACATAGCGAGTCCCCTGAACGGCGCAGTCCGAATGGCAAGATGCCGTCATCACACGAGGTCGCGACACCCGAAGGTGTGTGTTCTCGTCGGTGTGTGTTCTCGTCGACCCATCGGCAACTCCATCCATTCCCGCCGGAGGAACCAACATGACCGCAAGCTCCACCCGTCGTCCGAACATCGCGCGCTCACGCACCGCCGCGGTCGGTGCGATCGCGGTCGCCGGCGCCCTGCTGCTCGCCGGCTGCGGCGACCAGACCAACGGCAGCGGCGGGGGCAAGAAGGAGACGGGCGACACCAACAGCGCCCCCCTCTTCTCCAAGCTGCCCAAGAAGATCCAGGACGCGGGCGTCATCAAGGCCGGCACGAACGCCGAGTACGCCCCCATGGAGTCGACCGAGGGCGGCAAGATCGTCGGCGTCGACCCGGACCTGGCCGACGCGCTGAGCAAGCAGCTCGGTGTGAAGTTCCAGTTCACCTCCGGCTCCTTCGACGGCCTGATCACGGCGGTCAACTCCGGTCGCTACGACATCGCGATGTCGTCCATCACGGACAACAAGCAGCGCCAGGAGGGCCTGGACGACAAGGGCAAGAAGCTCGGCGAGGGCGTCGACTTCGTCGACTACTTCGTCGCCGGTACTGCCATCTACGTCAAGAAGGGCAACCCGGAGAAGATCTCCGGCATCGAGGACCTGTGTGGCAGGACCGCCGCCGTGCAGCGGGGCACCACCTACGAGCAGGCGCTCAAGGACCAGTCCACCAAGTGCAAGAGCTCCGGCAAGAAGGCCATCGACATCGAGTCGTTCGACAACGACACCGAGGCCCAGACCCGAGTGAAGTCCGGTGGCGCGGTGGCGGGCATCAACGACTACCCGGTCGCGCTGGACCTGGCCCGCAAGGCCGACGGCGGCAACGCCTACGAAGTGATCAACAAGCAGTACGACGCCGGCCCGTTCGGCATCATCCTCGACAAGAAGAACACCCAGCTGCGTGACGTGCTGAAGGAAGCCGTCGACGCGATCATCAAGGACGGTTCGTACCAGAAGGTCCTGGAGAAGTGGGGCGCGCAGTCGGGCGCGATCGAGAAGTCCGCGATCAACGGCGGCAAGTAGGCCCAGCGCACCACTGAAGGGCAGTCACGTGACTGACAAGTTCGACAAGTCTCCGGCGGACACTCCGCCTCCGGGAGGCCCGGTCTCCAAGACCTCGGCGTCCGGAACCGACCCGGAGGCCATCAAGGCGATCCCGGTACGGCACTACGGCCGGTGGGCCAGCGGCGTCATCGTCGTCGCGCTCCTCGTGGCGCTCGTCTTCGCGTTCTCGCAGGGCGACATCCAGTGGCACACGGTCGGCGACCAGCTGTTCGTGTCCAGTGTCGTCAAGGGCGCGGGCCGTACGCTGCTGATCAGCGTGCTCGCCATGATCGTGGGTGTGGTGCTGGGCATCCTCCTCGCGGTGATGCGCCTCTCGAAGAACCCGGTGACCAGCACCGTCGCCTGGCTCTACATCTGGTTCTTCCGCGGCACCCCGGTCTACGTCCAGCTGCTGCTGTGGTTCAACCTGGCGCTGATCTTCCCCGTCCTCAATCTCGGTCCGATCTACAAGAACGAGATGACGGACGTCATGACCCCGTTCATGTGCGCCCTGCTGGGCCTCGGCCTGAACGAGGCCGCGTACATGGCGGAGATCTGCCGCGCCGGCCTGCTGGCCGTCGACGAGGGCCAGACGGAGGCGTCGCACGCCCTGGGCATGAGCCACGCCAAGACCCTGCGCCGGATCGTGATCCCGCAGGCGATGCGCGTGATCGTGCCGCCGACCGGCAACGAGTTCATCAACATGCTCAAGACCTCGTCGCTGGTGTACGCGGTGACGTACAACGAGCTGCTGCGCTCGACGTCGGCGATCGGTTCCACGTCGTACGCCGTGATGGAGATGCTCTTCGTGGCCTCCATCTGGTACCTGGTGATGACCAGCGTGTTCAGCGTCTTCCAGTACTACCTGGAGCGTTACTACGCGAAGGGATCCAGCCGCAGCCTGCCGCCGACGGTCTTCCAGAGGATCAGGGCGAACATGCTCGGGCTGGGCAGTGAGAGGGGCAAGGCGTGACCGCCATGGTGAAGTCCGAGGGCGTCCACAAGTCCTTCGGCCCCGTAGAGGTCCTCAAGGGCATCGACCTGACGGTGAACACCGGTGAGGTGTTCTGCCTGATCGGCCCGTCCGGCTCCGGCAAGTCGACGTTCCTGCGGTGCATCAACCACCTGGAGAAGATCAACGCCGGTCGGCTGTACGTCGACGGCGAGCTGGTGGGCTACCGCGAGAAGGGCGACAAGCTCTACGAGCTCAAGGACAGCGAAGTCGCCCTGAAGCGCCGGGACATCGGCATGGTCTTCCAGCGCTTCAACCTGTTCCCGCACATGACGGCGCTCGAGAACGTCATGGAGGCGCCGATCCAGGTCAAGGGCGTCAGCAAGTCCCAGGCGCGGGAGCGCGCGGGCCAGCTGCTGGACCGCGTCGGCCTCGCCGACAAGGCGAAGAGCTACCCCTCGCAGCTCTCCGGCGGCCAGCAGCAGCGTGTGGCCATCGCCCGGGCGCTGGCCATGGACCCGAAGCTGATGCTCTTCGACGAGCCGACCTCGGCGCTCGACCCGGAGCTGGTCGGTGACGTCCTCGACGTCATGCGCGACCTCGCCGAGTCGGGTATGACGATGGTCGTCGTCACCCACGAGATGGGCTTCGCCCGCGAGGTCGGCGACAGCCTGGTCTTCATGGACGGCGGCGTGGTCGTCGAGTCGGGCAACCCCCGCGACGTACTGACGAATCCGCAGCACGAGCGGACGCAGTCGTTCCTGTCGAAGGTGCTGTAGCGGTACACGACGGAAGGGGCGGTACGGGACTCCCGTACCCCCCCTTCCGTGTGTGCGGCTACGGCAGCAGCTGCGGCTTCAGGATCAGCGCGCGCAGCTGGGCCCGGGTCAGCGGCGGCGTCTTCAGCAGCGGGCCGAGCCGGCCCTTGCCCTGGTAGCCGGCGGAGTCGCGGACGTGCAGGATCCGGCCGTCCGGCAGCCTCAGGGCCGCGTCGAACTCCTTGCCCATGGTCGGGTACGACTCGCTGCCCGGCTCCGGCTCGCCCACCTGCCAGATGCCCAGCAGCCCCCCGTCCGGCAGCTTCTCGGTGACGCAGTCCACCCGGCCGTCCTTGGGCGCGTCCTTGCACGGGTTCTCGAAACCCTTGCCGCCGGTCTTGGCAGCGACCTCCTTGAGGGTGCTCAGGTGCACCGAGAGGTATCCGGTGCCATCGGCCCTGGTGACCGCGAAGTCCCCGTCGAACGGGCCGACCGGCTTCGGCAGCGGCGCCTTGGGCACCTGCTTGATCAGGCGCAGCAGGGACACCTCACTGATCTTTCCCGTCCCGGAAGGCAGCAGCTTCGCGAACTCGGCCGCCCTGGAGGTGAGTTGACCGGCGGTGGGCTCGCTCGCGACACTCGCCCGGCCCTCACCGCCGTTCAGCACGCCGGGGCCGAACACCAGCCCGGTCGCAACGACCGCCGCCGCGACGCCGGTTGCCGCCGCACGCCGTCGCCACCGCAGCCGGGAGGCCTGCGCGAAGACGGCCTCGCTGCCGCGTCCGGCGGGCGCCGGAACGTCGTCCACGGCCCGCCCGAGCAGCTCCCTGACCCGTTCCGTCCCCACTTCCTTGTGGTTCATACGTGTTCCTCCCGCACCGCGGCCCTGAGCGCCGCGAGTCCCCTGGCCGTGTGGCTCTTGACCGTGCTCTCCCGCATCCCGAGCAGCTGCGCCGTGGCGGCCACGCTCAGGTCCTCCCAGTAGCGCAGCACCAGCACCGCACGCTGTCCGGGCGCGAGCTGCGCGAGCGCGGCCCGCACCATCAGTCCGGTGTCGCTGTCGACCAACCGCTCCGCCACGTCCGGCACTTGGCCGTACGCCTGCTCGCGCCGCCAGAACCGCCGGCGCGCGGAGATGAAGGTGTTGACGAGCGTCTTGCGCGCATAGGCTTCGAGGTTCTCCAGACGCCCGTGCCGGCGCGCGCCGAGAACGACCTTCACCAAGGTGGTCTGGACGAGGTCCTCGGCCTCGTCGCGGTTGCCGCACAACAGATAGGCGCTGCGGAACAGCGCCGTACGTCTGCCCTCGACGAAGGCGTGCAGTACGGCTTCCTCGCCGCGCGTCATCCCGCCCCCTTCCCCGGCCCGCGGTCACGGACCGTCTCACCCTTCCAGTGCGGCGGGAGGCCGCTCAGGACGCGGCAGAGGCGGTACGGATTCTCCGTACCGCCTCAACAGCTGCCGCGGGGTGCCTACTTGACCGCGAGCACCAGCGCGTCCGAGGGGGAGCTCCAGACCGGGCGGGCCTCGCCGAAGCCCTTCTCGCGCAGCACGCGCGCGTGCCACTGCGCGGAGGGCGTGTCACCATCGGCGTGCTCGCCGTAGATCTCGAAGCGGCGGGCGGTCGGCGCGGCGAGCACGGGGTCGGCCGCGGCCACCTGCCACCATTCCGCCCAGTCGAGGGCGCCGTCGCCCTTGGCCTGATCCATGCGGGCATGGCGCTGGGCGCGCTCGGCCGCGTTGATCCGGGGCGTCGTGTCGTCGATCATGTGGTCGGCGTTCATGAACACACCGCCGTCGCGGACGAGTTCCGCGACCTGACCGTAGAGAGCCGCGAGGGGTTCGCTGTGCAGCCAGTGGAGGGCGGTGGCGGTCAGGACGGCGTCGTAGGAGTCGTACGGCAGCCGGGCCGTCCACTGCGGGTCCTTCAGGTCGGCGGTCACGAAGGTGACGCGGTCGTCGTCCTGGAAGGTGCCCTCGGCGATGGTGAGCAGCGCCGGGTCGAGGTCGACTCCGGTGCTGACGGCCTCGGGGAAGCGGGCGAGCAGCCGGGCGGTGATGGTGCCGGTGCCGCAGGCGAGGTCGAGGACACGGGGCGCCGGACCGACGAGCGCCTCGACCATGTCGAGCATGACCCGGAAGCGCTCCTCGCGGTCGGGCATGTACCACTCCTGCTGTCGGTCCCAGCTCTGCTGCCAGGCCTGCCAGTCGGTTCCGGTCGTGGTGGTCATGGAAGCCCCTTCTTCGCTCGACCTCGTAATACCCTGGATACACGATCAGCTGTTACCTGACCGCAAGCACGACCATAGAGTGCCCTCGTAAGGACTACAAGTGGAACTGGCCTATTACTCGGATTACGCGGTGCGCCTCGTCAACAGCGAGGAGCCGGTCCGGGGCAAGGACGCGCTCACCTCGGTCGACGCGGTCCGTGACCTCTTCGAGAACAACCCCTCGGCGGCCCGTCGCGCCACGGACGCGGACGTCACGCGCTTCCGTTCGGTGCGGGCCCGGCTGCGCGCGGTGTTCGAGGCGGCGGACACCGGCGACGAGACCCTGGCGGTGGACCTGCTGAACTCGCTCCTGCTCGAATTCCCCGTGAGCCCGCAGATCTCCGGCCACGACCACCGGGACGACGACGGGCGCCCGCTGTGGCACATGCACCTCGCCGACCACCCGTCGAACGCGACGGCGGGCTACGCGGCGATCGCCGCGATGGGCCTGGCGTTCCATCTGACGGAGTACGGCGTGGACCGCCTCGGCCTGTGCGAGGCCGCACCGTGCCGCAACGCCTATCTCGACACCTCGACCAACCGCTCCCGGCGCTACTGCTCGGACCGCTGCGCGACCCGCGCCAACGTGGCCGCCTACCGCGCCCGCAAGCGCCTGGAGGCCGACCGGCCGGAAAGCACCGGCCTGGCGGCGGACAGCCCCCAGCGCACGAGCGCCACCAGCGAACGCTGATCACCCCTGAGCGGCCGATAGCGCAACCGCACCTTCCCGAGCACCAGTTCCTCGGGAACGGTGCCGTAGTCGGTGCTGTCCCCGCCGGCGTACGCGTTGTCACCGAGCACCCACCAGCCGCCCTCCCGGCGCTCGGCCGCCCGCTTCACGACCAGCAGGTCCTGCTGGAACGGATGGCGCAGAACGACCACGTCGCCGGGCCGGATCCGCGCCCCGTACTGCACGACGAGGCGGTCCCCGTGCTGCAGCGTGGGCACCATGGAGGGCCCCGTCACCTCGGCCGCCCCGAATGGCAGCACAGCCCTCCCGCGCTCGGTCTCCTGCGACAGCTCCGGCATCACGGGCACCTCCCCGGTCCTATCCTCCACGAGTCCCAGTCTCACCCCGGACTTTTGTCCTAAGCCCATGGGGGCACTCGCGAAAACCCGTCTCCTACGGAGTAATGTCCCACCTGAGAAGACGATCACGAGGAAGGACAGCTCAATGCTCTCCCGCCTGTTTGCCCCCAAGGTCAAGGTCAGCGCCCACTGCGACCTGCCCTGCGGTGTGTACGACCCGGCCCAGGCCCGCATCGAGGCGGAGTCGGTGAAGGCCGTGCAGGAGAAGATGGCCGCCAACGACGACCCGCACTTCCAGGCGCGTGCCGTTGTCATCAAGGAGCAGCGCGCCGAGCTCGCGAAGCACCACGTCTCGGTGCTCTGGAGCGACTACTTCAAGCCCCCGCACTTCGAGAAGTACCCGGAGCTGCACCAGCTGGTCAACGACGCCCTCAAGGCCCTCTCGGCCGCCAAGGCGTCCACCGACCCGGCGACGGGCCAGAAGGCACTGGACTACATCGCCCAGATCGACAAGATCTTCTGGGAGACCAAGAAGGCCTGATCCAGGGCCGAACCGTGACGACCGGCGGGCGGAGCACGTCCCCGGGGCGACGGACATGGTGAAGGGGCCCGGCCGAGGGTTGGCCGGGCCCCTTCCCCATACCCCGGCGCGACCGCGGCGCCCCGTGCGATCCTTGGACGGTGACCGTAGAGGACCTGGTCCGGCTGCGCCGGGCACGCGACCGCATGGACCGGGAGTACGCGGAGCCGCTGGACATGACGGAACTGGCCCGCACGGCGCTGATGTCCCCCGGTCACTTCCAGCGCAGCTTCCGCGCCGCCTACGGCGAGACCCCGTACACGTATCTGATGACCCGCCGTATCGAGCGTGCCAAGGCGTTGCTGCGGCGCGGCGACCTGACGGTCACGGAGGTGTGCTTCGCCGTGGGGTGCACCTCGCTCGGGTCGTTCAGTTCCCGCTTCACGGAGCTGGTGGGCGAGACGCCGAGCGCGTACCGGGCGCGGCCGCACGACCACGGGGCCCCGATCCCGTCCTGTGTGACGCAGCGTCTCACCCGCCCGGCCCGCCGCCGCAACCCGGAAGCGGAACCGGGCAGGTGGCTCTAACGTGAGCGCATGGATCTGAAACTCTCCCAGTGCTTCATCGCCGTGGACGACCACGACAAGGCGCTCGCGTTCTACCGGGACGTGCTGGGCCTGGAGGTCCGCAACGACGTGGGGTTCGAGGGGATGCGCTGGGTGACCGTGGGCTCGCCGCTCCAGCCGGACGTGGAGATCGTCCTGGAGCCGCCGGCCGCGGATCCGAGCACCTCGGCGGCGGACAAGCAGGCGATGGCCGAGCTGCTGGCCAAGGGCGTCCTGCGCGGCGTGATCTTCTCCACCGCCGACTGCGACGCCCTCTTCGAGCGCGTGCGCGAATCCGGCGCCGAAGTCCTCCAGGAGCCGACGGACCAGCCGTACGGACTGCGCGACTGCGCCTTCCGCGACCCGGCGGGCAACCTTCTGCGCTTCAACGAGCGCCGCGGCTGACGGAGTCCGCATGCCGCCCGCACGCCCCCGCGTCCTGTACGTCAGCGACCTGGCCTATCCCGCGAGGGGCCGCCGGTACTGCGACGAGGACATCTTCCTCACCGCACGGCTGCGGGAGGAGTTCGACATCGCCCTGTGCCATCCGCTGGACGCCGCCGCGCTGATGGACGGCTTCGACGCCGTCGTGGTACGCAACAGCGGGCCGGTGCTCAACTACCAGGGGGCGTACGACGCGTTCAGGGAGCAGGCACTCGCTCGCGGCATCCGCGTCTACAACGAGCTGTCGGGCAAGGGCGACATGGCGGGCAAGCAGTACCTGCTCGACCTGACCGCTGCCGGGTACCCGGTGATCCCCACCGTGGACCGCGTGGCGGACCTCGCCGGTCTGCCCGAGGCCGACACCTATGCGGTGAAACCGAAGCTCGGCGCCGACTCCATCGGCCTGGAGTTCGTCCCGCGCGAGCGGCTCCCCGAACTGGCGTACGGCGACATCCTCGTCCAGCCGCGCATCGACTTCCGCTACGAGGTGTCCTTCTACTTCGTCGACGACACCCTCCAGTACGCCCTGCACGCGCCCCGTCCCGCGGAGCGCTGGGCCCTGGAGCCGTACGAACCGACGGACGAGGACCGGGAGTTCGCCCGGAGATTCGTCGACTGGAACGCGATCGCGCACGGCATCCAGCGCGTGGACGCCTGCCGCGCCCCGAACGGCGAGCTCCTCCTCGTCGAACTGGAGGACCTCAACCCGTATCTGTCCCTGGACGTCCTCCCCGCCGACGCGCGGGACTCGTTCGTCGCGAGCATGAAGACGTCACTGCGCGGCCTGCTCGAGCGCTAGGACCTAATCGGCCGCGCCGGGCTCCCATGCCTCCACGTCCACGACGGCAGCCGCCGGGATCGGCCCGTACACGTGCGGGAACTCCTCGCTGCCCGGCTCCGGGGCCTCGTACCGCAGGGGTACGTCGAGCCGGTCGGGGTCGATGACCAGGACCACGAGTTCGTCGGGCCCTGAGTAGGAGCCGTACAGGAACGCGGCCACGGCGGGGAGTTGCTGCCGCGACGAGCAGTGGATGAAGCCCTCCTCCGCCAGGGTGCGGCCGCGGGTCGAAAGCGTGTACGCGCCGCTCTCGCGGGCCGCCTCCCACAGGGAGCGTTCGGTGATGTGCAGGATCTCTGAGGGCATGGCGTCACGTTAGGGGATCAGCCGAGCGGCCCGCGCGTCAGTTCTTCGCGGCTGGGTCCCCGGGCCCCTCCGCGGCCTCCTGGGCGTGTCGCTCGCACTTCGGGTTCCGACAGGGACCTGGGCTCCACGAGGGCACCCACACGCCGAGGGTCTTGTGCCGCCCCACGACTGCCTCGACGGGCTGCCCGCAGACGGGACAGACCCGGCTGCCTTCCTTGCTGGCCATGCCCTCAGGTTATTGCGGAAGAGGCGGCCGCGCCTCCCGCCCGCACTTTCCCCGCAGCCACTCAGCCCTGGGGCTCGCGCCACATCGGCCACATGTGCGGGCCGTCCGGCAGGTCGACCGTACGGCCCATGAAGGCGAAGCCGAGACGCTCGTACAGCACCCGGCCGCGGGCGCTGCTCGCCTCCAGGTACGCGGGCAGTCCCTCGCGGTCGCAGCGGTCGAGGACGGGCTGCATGATCGCCGTGCCGAGGCCCTGGCCCTGGCGGTCCGGCGCCACCGCGATCATCCAGAGGTACTCGTGGGCGCGGTCCTGCGGATGGACCTCGGCGGTCAGCCGGACGATCTGCTCGACGCGTTCGTTGTCGGGGTCGACGGCCTCGCGCAGTTCCGCTGCCGACTCGTCCTGCCCGCCGTCGCTCCCGCCGTCGCTCCCGCCCTCGCTTTCGTCGTCCGCGGCCGGCGTCGGCAGCCACAGCGCGCAGGCCGTGAAGTCCTCCGTGACGTCGATGCGCCCCTCGGCGAGCACGATGTCGACGAAGGCGGCCATCAGCCGGGGGTGCGCCGCGCGCCGGTGCTCCTCGCCGGGGAACACCCACCCGCTCACCGGATCGTCGTGGAACGCCTCGTCCAGAAGCCGTATGACGGCCTCGCGATCGTCCTCGCCCACCGCCCGGATGGCCACGCCCATGTCCCTGCCCCTTCATCCCCACTGGCCTTGATCGTCCAGCCCTTGAAGCGTAGGGGGCGATCCCCGGCCCGTCCGGCGATTGAGGACGAGCGCGGGGAAGGGCCGGACCCCGCACACCGTGGGGATGTGCGGGACCCGCCCCGGCCGAAGGCGCCGGGAGCCGTACGGGGTCAGGTCCGTACGGTCCCGGCGGCTCCGGGGTCCACCACCGCGCGACAGCCGCGCTCAGTTGCTGCGCCGCGTCACGAACTCCGCCAGCGCGAGGAGGCCGCCCGCCGCCTCCGGATCCGGGATCGCCCGGGCCAGTTCGTGCATCGCCCGGGACATCCGGTCGGCCGCCTGGACCTGCGCCCAGTCGCGGCCGCCCGCCCGCTCGACCGCCAGCACCGTGCGCTCCAGGTCTCCCGCGCCGCCTTCCTCGTACGGGATCGCGTACAGCTCGGCGAGTTCGGCCGCCGCCGGGGTGCCGGAGGCGAGCGCGGCCACCACCGGCAGGGACTTCTTGCGCGCGATGAGGTCCGCCCCGGCCGGCTTGCCGGTACGGCTCGGGTCCCCCCAGATCCCGATCACGTCGTCGATCAGCTGAAAGGCGAGCCCGGCCTCCCGGCCGAACGCGTCGAGGGCCTCGACCTCGTCCGCCGGCGCCCCCGCGTACAGCGCGCCGAGGGCGCAGGCGCAGCCGAGCAGCGCGCCCGTCTTGGCCTCGGCCATGGCGAGGCACTCGTCGAGACCGACCTCGTGCGGGCCGAGCTTCTCCATGGCCGTGTCCGTGTGCTGCCCCGCGCACAGTTCGACGACGCAGCTCGCGAGGCGGGCGGCCGCGGTCGACGCCGCCGGGTGCGGGTCCTCGGCGAGCAGCCGCTGGGCCAGGGCCTGCAGGGCGTCCCCGGCGAGGATCGCGTCGGCGTCGCCGAACACGGTCCACGCGGTGGGGCGGTGCCTGCGGGTGGTGTCCCGGTCCATGACGTCGTCGTGCAGCAGCGTGAAGTTGTGGATCAACTCCACGGCCGCCGCCGCCCGTACGGCGCCGGCGTGCCGTCCGCCGAGTGCCTGTACGGCGGTCAGGACGAGCGCCGGCCTGATCGCCTTGCCCGCGTTGCCCGCCGCCGGTGTGCCGTCCGCGTGCTCCCAGCCGAAGTGGTAGAGCGCGATCCGGCGTATCGAGCCGGGCAGCGACTCGATCGCCCTGCGCAGCTCGGGGTCGACCGACGCCCGGGCACGCTCCAGGATCCCCGCCGCTTCCTGTCCGTCGAGCACACCCGACGGGCTCGGCGGACCCGGAGGGCTCGGCGGACCCGACGGACTCGGCGGGGTCCGCCTGTCGCCGGGGCTGCCGATCTGGTTCCGCCTTTCGAGGGTCTCGGTCCGGCTCTGCTTTGTCTCCGTCATGAACTCACCCATGGGATCGCCTTGGAGAGTCTGCGGACGGTGGCGCTTCCGCTGCCGCTGGGCGCGTACGGCCCGGGTGTACCCACCCTCCGAGGGACGGGAACACTGCGCCCGGGGGCGCGCGGAAGCTCAACGCCAGCGGCCGATCTCGACGTTCTCCAGGATGCCGAGGGCGTCGGGGACCAGGACCGCGGCCGAGTAGTAGGCCGTCACCAGGTAGGAGATGATCGCCTGCTCGTTGATGCCCATGAAGCGCACCGACAGGCTCGGTTCGATCTCGTCCGGGATGCCGGCCTGCTGGAGCCCGATGACGCCCTGCTCGGCCTCGCCGGTACGCATGGCGATGATCGAGGTCGTACGGGCCTCGCTGACCGGGATCTTGTTGCACGGGTAGATCGGGACTCCGCGCCAGGTCGGGATGCGGTTGCCGGCGATCTCGACGCTCTCGGGGACGAGTCCGCGCTTGTTGCACTCGCGGCCGAACGCGGAGATCGCGCGTGGGTGGGCGAGGAGCATCTTGGTGCCGCGCCTGCGGCTGAGGAGCTCGTCCAGGTCGTCGGGGCTGGGCACGCCGTCGTGCGGCTGCAGCCGCTGGTCGTACTCGCAGTTGTTGAGCAGCCCGAACTCCCGGTTGTTGACCAGCTCGTGCTCCTGGCGCTCCTTCAACGCCTCCACGGTGAGCCTCAGTTGCTGCTCGGTCTGGTTCATCGGCTGGTTGTAGAGGTCGGCCACGCGCGAGTGCAGGCGCAGCACGGTCTGGGCGATGCTCAGTTCGTACTCGCGGGGCGCTGCCTCGTAGTCCACGAAGGTGCCGGGGATGTCCTGCTCCCCGGTGTGGCCGGCCGCGAGGTCGATCTCCTTCTCGCCGTACTTGTTGGTGCGCTGCTCGGGGATCGCGCGCTGCTGCCCGAGGTGGTCGCGCAGGGACTCGGCGCGCTCCGCGACCTGTTCGAGGTCCCGGCGGGGCAGCGTGAGCACGGTGCACGCGGTGACCGCGCGAGCCGTGTACTCCCAGATGGCGTCCGGGTCCAGGAGCGCGTCCTCGCCGAAGTACGCCCCGTCGGCGAGGACGCCGAGGACCGCGTCGTCGCCGTAGGGTCCCGTGCCGATCTTCTCGACCTTGCCGTGGGCGAGCAGGAAGACCTCTTCGGACTGGCCGCCGAACGAGGCGAGCACCTCCCCCGGTGCGAACTCCCGCTGCTGGCAGCGCTGGGCGAGCTCGCCGAGCACCTCCAGGTCCTCGTAGTCCCGCAGCACCGGCAGTTCGCCGAGCTCCGCGGGGATGACCTGCACCCGGTCCCCCGTCTTCACGAACGTGACACGGCCGTCGCCCACCGAGTAGCTGAGGCGCCGGTTCACTCGGTACGTACCACCCTGCACGTTCACCCATGGCAGCGTGCGGAGGAGCCAGCGCGAGCTGATCTCCTGCATCTGGGGTGCGGACTTGGTGGTGGTGGCCAGGTTCCGCGCGGCCGAGGTGCCGAGACTCTGCTGCGGCCGACCCTGCTCTGCGCGGACTTCTTCGCCTACCGACATAAAGAACTGCCCTCCCGGTCGTGGCACTGGTCTGCCGGAGCCAGACTTCCATCACGGAGCGTGTCGGTGCTATTACACGAATGAGGGGGAATGGACCAGCGGTGGAGTGGGCACAGCACCGGTTTTCGTCGAGTCGTCGAACGGACCTGGTGCGGGAACTCCAAGATCCGGCCAACCGTTTGATCCTTCGACGGGACGAGTTGATCCTTCGACGGACGAGGACGGGAGAGGGCGATGACGGGCTTCCTGGACCGCGCCAGAGAACAGGCGCAGCGCGGCATGACGCAGGGCAAGCAGAAGATCGACGAGGTGCAGGCCCAGCGCGCGGGCGGCGATCTGCTGAAGAAGCTGGGCGCCGCGTACTACGCGGAGCGCAGCGGCAGCGGCTCCCCCGAGGCCACGCAGCAGGCACTGCGAGCCCTGGAAACCCACATAGCGGCGCACGGCGACGGATTCCTGCGTTCCTAGCCGGACCGCGGGTGAGCGCCTCCTGTCCGGATCGGCTCGCACGCTGTGCGAACGGCTGGGCCGGGCCTGCGTGTTCCGGGTACAAGCTGCGTACGAGACGGCCGCGTCAGGCGGTCGGCATGCAGCGCGAAGGAGGCGGTCATGGCCCCACCCATGTCCGCGGGCAGATTCCTGGACCGGCTCAGGCAGGAAGGCGTCACCGTCGTCGAGGTCGGCGACTGGGAGCATCACAACCGCAACCATCAGGGCCCCTGGGGACCGGTGAACGGCGTGATGATCCATCACACGGTGACCTCGGGCAGCGAGCGCACCGTGGAGATCTGTCGCAAGGGTTACGCGGATCTGCCCGGACCGCTGTGCCACGGCGTCATCACCAAGGACGGCGTCGTCCACCTAGTCGGTTACGGGCGGGCCAACCATGCGGGCCTGGGCGACGACGACGTCCTGCGCGCCGTGATCGCCGAGAAGGCGCTCCCCCACGACAACGAGGCGAACACCGACGGCAACCGCCACTTCTACGGCTTCGAGTGCGAGAACCTCGGCGACGGCCTGGACCCCTGGCCCGAGGTCCAGCTCGCGGCGATCGAGCGGGTCTCGGCCGCGATCTGCCGCCACCACGGGTGGACGGAGCGTTCCGTCATCGGTCACCTGGAGTGGCAGCCGGGCAAGGTCGACCCCCGGGGCTTCACGATGGCCTCTGTGCGGGGGCGCGTCCGCGACCGCCTGAAGTGACACCGCTGCCTGTCCGCGGCCGCACCCCCGGACGGTCTGTCGGTGCCCGACAATGGTGGGGTGACCAGGCCTGACCTCCCTCGCCTCCCCGAAGCGCCCGACCCGGCCGTCCTGCGGCCGCGGCTGCCGTCGCCGGTGCAGGACGCCGTGGACGAGCGCTTCGCCCGGCACGGGGTCCGGTTGCTGCTCAAGCGGGACGACCTGATCCACCCGGACCTGATCGGCAACAAGTGGCGCAAGCTCGCCCCGAACCTGCGGGCGGCGGCGGGCCGCACGGTGCTCACCTTCGGCGGCGCGTACTCCAACCATCTGCGCGCCACGGCCGCCGCGGGCCGTCTCCTGGGCCTGCCCACCGTGGGTGTGGTCCGCGGGCAGGAACTGGCCGGCCGCCCGCTGAACCCCTCCCTGTCCCGGTGCGCGGCCGACGGCATGCGGCTGCACTTCGTCGACAGATCGACCTACCGCCGCAAGAGCGACCCGGAAGCGCTGGCCGGGATCCTCCGCGACGCGGCCGCCGAGGACGCGTACGTCGTCCCCGAAGGCGGCAGCAACTCCCTTGCCGTACGCGGCTGCCGGGAGCTCGGCGAGGAGCTCCGCGGCTGTGCGGACATCGTCGCCGTCGCCTGCGGCACCGGTGGCACCTTCGCGGGCCTGGCCGCCGGACTCGCCCGTGACCAGCGCGCCCTCGGCATACCGGTCCTCAAGGGCGGCTTCCTGACCGCCGACATACAGGCCCTCCAGGAGGACGCCTTCGGCGGCCGGCGCGGCGACTGGTGGCTCGACGACCGCTTTCACTGCGGCGGCTACGCCCGCACCACCCCCGAGCTGACCGCCTTCGCCGAGGACTTCGAGGACCGCCACGGTCTGCCCGTCGAACGTCTCTATGTCGCCAAGCTGCTGTACGGACTTGTCGCCCTGGCGGCGGAGGGCGCCTTCCCGCGTGGCACCACGGTGGCGGCCGTGATCACCGGCAGCCCGTTCCCACCTGCCACCCGGGACTGCTAGGTCGCCACCTCCCGGTAGGCCGCCGCCTCCTCCAGGTCCAGCCGTCTGAGCAGCGTGCGCAGCATCTCGTCGTCGATGTGACGGCCGTCCCGGAGTCGTACGAAGACCGCGCGCTCGGCGCCGATCATCTCGCGGGACAGCCGCCGGTAGGTGTCGTCGACCGTCTCGCCGGTCGTGGGGTTGACCGAGCCCAGCCGCTCCCAGACCGCGTTGCGGCGCCGTTCCAGGACCGCGCGCAGCCGGTCGGCGAGCGGTGGGGGCAGGGTGTTGCGCTCGTCGTCGAGGAGTTCGTCGAGGCGCTGCTCGGCGATCCGGGAGGCCTGCGCCTGGGCGTTCGCCTCGGCGAGCGTCTCGGCCTGCTGGTCGCGGCCGGGCAGCTTCAGGAGCCGGATCAGCGGGGGCAGCGTCAGCCCCTGCACGACCAGCGTGCCGATGACCGTCGTGAAGGTCAGGAAGAGGACGAGGTTGCGATCGGGAAAGTCCGCGCCGTTGTGCAGCGTGACGGGGACCGAGAAGGCGATGGCGAGCGAGACCACGCCCCGCATTCCTGCCCAGCCGATGATGAACGGCCCCTTCCAGGTGGGGTTCTTCTCGCGCTCCCGGATGCGCGAGGACAGCAGCCGCGGCAGGAAGGTCGCCGGGTAGACCCACACGAACCGGGCGGCGACGACGACCACGAAGACGGCCACCGCGTACCAGGCGGCGCGTGCACCCTGGTACTCCCCCAGTCCTTCGAGGACGACGGGCAGTTGGAGTCCGATCAGGGCGAACACGGCGGACTCCAGGACGAACGCGACCATCTTCCAGACCGCCTCCTCCTGGAGGCGGGTCGCGAAGTCCACCTCCCAGGACCGGTGTCCGACGTAGAGCGCGACGACGACCACGGCGAGCACCCCGGAGGCGTGCACCTGCTCGGCGACGCCGTACGCGACGAAGGGGATGAGGAGGGAGAGGGTGTTCTGCAGCAGCGCCTCGTTGAGGTGCGTGCGCAGCCAGTGGATCGGCATCATCAGGACGAGTCCGACCACCACACCGCCGACCGCGGCGAGCAGGAACTCGCCGATGCCGCCCGCCCAGGTCGCGCCCTCGCCGATCGCGGCGGCGAGGGCCACCTTGTAGGCGGTGATCGCGGTGGCGTCGTTCACCAGGGACTCGCCCTGCAAAATCGTGGTGATGTGCGAGGGCAGTCCGACCCGGCGGGCGACCGCGGTCGCCGCGACCGCGTCCGGCGGCGCCACCACCGCCCCGAGGACCAGCGCCGCGGTCAGCGGCAGACCCGGCACGATCAGATACGCCGCCCAGCCGACGGCGAGCGTCGCGAACAGGACGTAGCCGACCGAGAGCAGCGCGACGGGCCGCAGTTGGGCCCGCAGGTCGAGGTACGAGCTGTCGGTCGCCGCCGTGTACAGCAGCGGGGGCAGCAGCAGCGGCAGCACGACCTCGGGGTCGAGCCTGTAGTCGGGCACCCCGGGGAGGTACGCGATCACGAGGCCCACCGCGACGAGCAGCAGCGGCGCGGGTACCGGCGTGCGTCGTGCCGCCCCCGCGACCGCGGCGCTGCCCGCGACCAGCAACAGCAGTGGCAGAACATGCATCGGCCTCAGCCCACCCTCGTTTTTCGCGCGGCACGCCGCACACCCGACGTAACCTGGCAATCATGAAACAGTGCACGCACGGCGACGCGCTGCCGCACCCCCAGCCCGAGCCCCTGAGCGAGACCTGCCTGGAGTGCCTGGCGGCAGGTTCGCACCCGGTGCAGTTGAGGCTGTGCCTGGAGTGCGGGCACCTCTCCTGCTGCGACTCCTCGCCGATGCGGCACGCGACGGAGCACTTCAAGGAGACCGGACACCCGGTGATGCGCACATTCGAGCCCGGGGAGAACTGGCGCTGGTGCTTCGTCGACCACGTACTCGTGTGATCCGTGTGCCGGACGGTTCGGCGGTCTGACGTCTGGGTACGTCAACCCGGCGCGCGCTCTTCCGAATTGGGGCCGCAGACCCCTAGCCACTGTGCGTACTCATAGGCTTACTATGAGTGACAAGAAGGGGCGGGGTCCCCGGTACGGAAAACTCGGGAGCGCGGTAGCGTCACCGCTGAACCACATGGCGCGTTACCCCGGGGGGCGACCCTCGGCCCTGAAAAAGCTCCTAATGAGCTTGTACCACCTTGGAGGTGAGGGTGTCCCAGATCGCAGGCGAGCCCGCGACGAAGGACTTCGTGGAAGTCCGGCTGCCGGCCGCGGGTGCCTACCTGTCGGTGCTGCGTACGGCCACGGCCGGACTCGCGGCCCGTTTGGACTTCACCCTCGACGAGATCGAGGACCTGCGCATCGCGGTGGACGAGGCCTGCGCGATCCTGCTGCAGCAGGCCGTCCCCGGCTCGGTGCTCAGCTGCGTCTTCCGGTTGATCGAGGACTCGCTGGAGGTGACGGTCTCGGCTCCGACCACGGACGGTCACGCTCCCGCGCGCGACACGTTCGCCTGGACCGTCCTCTCGGCTCTCGCGGGCAAGGTCGAATCCACCGTCGCCGACGACAAGACCGTGTCGATCAGCCTCTACAAACAGCGCGGCGCGGGACCCGGGCCGGCGTGAGGAACGGGGACGGGCCGGTGCGGGACGAAGAGCGCGGCACACGGGAGCTTCCCGCCGAGCGCGTCGACGGTCCGGGTGGGCCGCGGCGCATGGCGGACGGCGTCGACGGCATCCCCGAGCAGGCCCGGCCGCATCCGGAGGACGACGCATCCATGGCGGCGCCCGAAGCGTCTCAGCAGCAGACGGAACCGATCGACGGGGGCTCCCCTGCTCATGAGGGTCCCCCCGGTTCGAGGAAGGTCGAGAACCTGGGGGAGGCACCGAGGGCTCGGGAAATGGTGACGGGCGGGACTATGAGCGAGCACGAGCAGCACGACAAGCCGGGCGCACCGGAGGTGCCGAGCGCGCCCCAGGGGCCCAGTGCCCCGCAGCCGCAAGCGCAGCCGCAAGGGCCGAGCCGCCAGCACACGCAGCACGACCCGCACGACCGCAGCGGAGCGCGGGCGATGTTCATCGAGCTGCGCAAGCTGACGGACGGCAGCGCCGAGTACGCGGAGCTGCGCAACCAGCTGGTCCGCATGCATCTGCCGCTCGTCGAGCACCTCGCACGCCGTTTCCGCAACCGCGGGGAGCCGCTGGACGACCTCACGCAGGTCGCGACCATCGGCCTGATCAAGTCGGTCGACCGCTTCGACCCGGAGCGTGGCGTCGAGTTCTCGACGTACGCGACCCCGACGGTCGTCGGCGAGATCAAGCGGCACTTCCGTGACAAGGGCTGGGCGGTGCGGGTGCCGCGCCGTCTGCAGGAACTGCGGCTGGCCCTGACGACGGCCACCGCAGAGCTGTCCCAGCAGCACGGCCGCTCCCCCACGGTGCACGAGCTGGCCGAGAAACTGGCCATCTCGGAGGAAGAGGTCCTGGAGGGCCTGGAGTCCGCCAACGCGTACTCCACGCTGTCCCTGGACGTCCCCGACACCGACGACGAGTCGCCGGCCGTCGCGGACACCCTGGGCTCCGAGGACGAGGCACTGGAGGGGGTCGAGTACCGCGAGTCCCTCAAGCCGCTCCTGGAGGACCTGCCGCCGCGGGAGAAGCGGATCCTGCTGCTGCGTTTCTTCGGCAACATGACGCAGTCGCAGATCGCGCAGGAGGTCGGCATCTCCCAGATGCACGTGTCGCGCCTGCTGGCGCGCACGCTGGCCCAGCTGCGGGAGAAGCTGCTCGTCGAGGAGTGAGACCGTCGTCGCCGGTCTCGTTGACGGTTACTTCTGGTCTTGTACGTTCCCGCCGGGCCCTCGGATTCCGAGGGCCCTGGTCGTTGCCGGGTTCACCAGCAGCACCAGCGCGGTGACCGCGACGACCGCGAGCGCGATGCCCGCCGGGATCGCGACGCTGTCGGCCTGAAGCAGGCTGTAGGCCACCGGAAGCGCCATGATCTGCGTGATCACCGCGGGTCCCCGGCTCCAGCTGCGGCGCAGCAGCAGCCCGCGGGCGGCCAGCAGGGGCAGCAGCGCGAGCAGGATCACCGTGACTCCGCCGGTGATGGCCTGCTGCCGGTCGTCCCCGTCACCCGTGAGGCCCAGTACGAGCATCCAGACACCGCCCGTCACGAGCGCGAGCCCCTCCAGCGCGGCCAGCGCCGCCGCGGCGGTCAGCCGCCCGGGACGGGGCTCGGCGTCGGGGTGGTCCGCAGGCGTCTTCGGGTCGGGGTTCCGCTCAGCACTCACCCCAGCAGGGTAGCCCTCCGCCTCCGGCCGGCCTCGGCCCCGTATCCGCGCTCCTCCCCGCCGATGCCGGGGTCTCCCCGGCCGCGACGCCCGGGGATCACGAGCCCGACCTCTTACCCGATCCCTACCTCACGCCTACCTCGGTCTGGGCCGAGTACCACCCAGTAGGTACCCTGCATCCCATGCGTGCACTTCTCGTGGTCAATCCGGCGGCAACCACCACAAGTGCGCGCACGCGTGACGTCTTGACCCACGCACTGGCCAGCGAGATGAAACTCGAAGCGGTCACCACCGAGTACCGCGGGCACGCCAGGGACCTCGGCCGGCAGGCCGCGGAGAGCGAGGACATAGACCTGGTCGTGGCCCTCGGCGGCGACGGCACGGTCAACGAGGTCGTCAACGGCCTGCTGCACCACGGCCCCGACCCGGACCATCTGCCGCGCCTCGCCGTGGTCCCCGGCGGCTCCACCAACGTCTTCGCGCGCGCCCTGGGCCTGCCCAACGACGCCGTGGAGGCGACCGGCGCCCTGCTGGACGCCCTGCGCGAGGGCCGGGAGCGCACGATCGGACTCGGTCTGGCCGCCGGCACCCCGGGCACCGAGGACGAATCGGTGCCGGCCCGCTGGTTCACTTTCTGCGCGGGCCTCGGCTTCGACGCCGGAGTCATCGGCCGGGTCGAACAGCAGCGCGAACGGGGCAAGCGCTCCACGCATGCGCTGTATCTCCGCCAGGTCGTACGTCAGTTTCTGGACGAACCTCACCGCAGACACGGCACCATCACGCTGGAGCAGCCCGGCGAGGACCCGGTCACCGATCTGGTCCTGTCCATAATCTGCAATACCTCACCGTGGACGTTTCTCGGCAATCGTCCGGTGTACGCCTCGCCTAAGGCCTCGTTCGATACCGGACTCGACGTACTCGGCCTGAGCCGCATGTCGACTGCCGCGGTTGCCCGGTATGCGACCCAGTTGCTCACTTCGTCCCCCGAGCGGGGACCCCATGGCAGGCACGCACTCTCACTGCACGACCTGACGGACTTCACCTTGCATTCGAAGGTCCCGCTACCCCTGCAGATGGACGGCGACCACCTCGGGCTGCGTACGAGCGTGACGTTCACAGGCGTACGCCGTGCACTGCGTGTGATTGTGTGAGTGGAAGGGCCCAAAGTCCTTTCACTCGAACGTTTAGACCAGGGTCCACCCCATGGAAGTACGGCTGTGACCTAGTCGACACCGAGGAATCAAAAAAAACTTTCCAGAAGGGGTTGTATCCGCCGCTGAGGTTTGCGAGTCTCTACGTGGCGCTCGGGACGGCCCGCAACATCGGCCCCACAGAGAGCCAGAACCCCTCCTCAAATCACAGGACCACGCCAGTCCGTCTGGCAGTCGGCCCTTCACTTGTTGAGGGATTCGTGAAAGCGTTCACATTCACAAGCAACTTGCACGTAATACCAAGGAGAGGTAGCAGCCATGGACTGGCGTCACAACGCCGTTTGCCGCGAGGAAGACCCCGAGCTCTTCTTCCCCATCGGCAACACCGGTCCTGCGCTGCTGCAGATCGAGGAAGCCAAGGCTGTCTGCCGCCGCTGCCCCGTCATGGAGCAGTGCCTGCAGTGGGCGCTCGAGTCCGGCCAGGACTCCGGCGTCTGGGGTGGCCTCAGCGAGGACGAGCGCCGCGCGATGAAGCGCCGCGCCGCCCGCAACCGGGCCCGTCAGGCCTCCGCCTGACGCCCCACCCCGTAACAGCCTGAGCCCGGCGGCGCGTACAGCGAGTACGCATCTCCCGCCCCCGAGCCGCAGCGCGCAGTACCCCCGATGCGCATCGCATATCGCAACGAGCTTTCAGCCCCGGACCAGATCTTGGTCCGGGGCTCATTGCTGTTTGCTACTGAGTCTGTTTGCTACCGAGCTGTTTGCGTCTGCGTGGGTGAAGCAGGACGCGGGTGGATGAACTGGGCGTGCCCGGCCGCCTGTTACTTGTTGGCCCGCACCGGGATGTCCAGGATCACCTGAGTGCCGCGCACCGGCGCCGCCACCATGTCGAAGGTGCCGCCCAACTCGCCCTCCACCAGCGTCCGTACGATCTGCAGCCCGAGGTTGCCCGAGCGGTGCGGGTCGAAGCCCTCGGGCAGGCCCGCGCCGTCGTCCTGGACGGTGACCAGGAGACGGGCCTCCTTGCTGGTACCGCCGCGGATTGCCGAGACCTCGACCGTGCCGCGGTCGCCCTCGCGGAAGCCGTGCTCCAGGGCGTTCTGCAGGATCTCGGTGAGCACCATGGAGAGCGGGGTCGCGACTTCCGCGTCCAGGATCCCGAAGCGGCCGGTGCGCCGGCCGGTGACCTTGCCGGGCGAGATCTCGGCGACCATCGCGAGCACCCGGTCGGCGATCTCGTCGAACTCCACGCGCTCGTCCAGGTTCTGGGACAGCGTCTCGTGCACGATCGCGATCGATCCGACGCGGCGTACGGCCTCCTCCAGCGCCTCCCGGCCCTTGTCCGAGTCGATGCGGCGGGCCTGGAGGCGCAGCAGTGCCGCCACCGTCTGGAGGTTGTTCTTCACCCGGTGGTGGATCTCCCGGATGGTCGCGTCCTTGGTGATCAACTCGCGCTCGCGCCGCCGCAGTTCGGTGACGTCACGCAGCAGGACGAGCGAACCGACACGCGTGCCCTTGGGCTTGAGCGGGATCGCGCGCAGCTGGATCACTCCTTCAGCGCTCTCGATCTCGAACTCGCGGGGCGCCCAGCCGCTGGCGACCTTCGACAGCGCCTCGTCCACCGGGCCGCGGGAGGGGGCGAGTTCGGCGGTGGTCACGCCGAGGTGGTGGCCCACGAGGTCGGCGGCGAGGCCGAGGCGGTGGTAGGCGGAGAGGGCGTTCGGCGAGGCGTACTGGACGATGCCGTCCGCGTCGAGGCGGATCAGCCCGTCGCCCACGCGCGGCGAGGCGTCCATGTCGACCTGCTGGTCGGGGAACGGGAAGGAACCGGCGGCGATCATCTGGGCGAGGTCGGAGGCGCTCTGGAGGTAGGTCAGTTCCAGGCGGCTCGGGGTGCGCACGGTGAGGAGGTTGGTGTTGCGGGCGATCACGCCCAGGACCCGGCCTTCCCGGCGCACAGGAATGGACTCGACCCGTACGGGGACTTCCTCTCGCCACTCGGGGTCGCCCTCGCGCACGATGCGGCCCTCGTCGAGCGCTGCGTCCAGCAGGGGCCGGCGGCCGCGCGGGACGAGGTGGCCGACCATGTCGTCCTGGTACGAGGTGGGGCCGGTGTTGGGCCGCATCTGCGCGACGGAGACATAGCGGGTGCCGTCGCGCGTGGGGACCCACAGCACGAGGTCGGCGAAGGAGAGGTCGGAGAGCAGCTGCCACTCCGAGACCAGCAGGTGCAGCCACTCGAGGTCGGAGTCACCGAGAGCGGTGTGCTGGCGTACGAGGTCGTTCATGGAGGGCACTAGGCGAGCGTACCTGGCGGTACGGACGCGGCCCGAAATCCCGGGGCCCGCGGATGATCACCCGCCCCCGGAAACACCCGCGGGCCGCGGCGCCTGGGAGGGACCCTCAACCCTCCCGGCACCGCAGCCCGGAGCAGCAACGGCCATGGGGTGTGCGGTCCCATTCGGCCGAAGGAGAGGAGCCGGAGCAGTCAGGGCAGAGAGCGCCGGTTCCTCGGTCCGTCTTCCTGTGCGGGGAAGACGGAGGCTTGATCGGTGGTGGTCAGCCGGCACGCGTGGACTAGACCATGCCACTGGGTCCATGTTCCTTCGTCCATGAGCCCGTGTCCATGCGTGAGTGGATGTTTGTTGTTGTCTCTTTATCGAACATCCAACGGCATCCACCATGCAGAGTAGCCCGGTTCGGTGGCCTACCGGTGCCGGATTACGGCACGGGCGACCCCTGTTTCCGTCAGGAGGCGGGCCAGGCGGTCATGGCGAGGGCGGCGAGCGCCTCCAGCTCCTGCCGGGTGGCTCCGTCGCGGGCCTGCTGGGACATGCCCTGGATGATCGCCCCGGTGTGCCGCGCGAGGGCCGCCGCGTCGGTGTCCGCGGGCAGCTCACCGGCGCTGATCCCCGCTCTTATCCGGCTCTCGAAGGCCGCGAGGTTGGCATTGCGCCGCGCCCGCAGCGACTCCTCGACCTCGGGTGTCGTGCAGTTGGTGGCCGCGTGGATGACCAGGCAGCCGTGCGGGCGGTCGTCCTCGGTGTACTCGGCGGCGGCCTCGCGCAGCGTCCGCTCGATCGCGCCGCGGACGGTGGGCTCCTCGGCGAGGGCGCGCTCGCTGAACGAGCCGTACTTCCTGCCGTACGAGTTCACCGCCTCCTCGAACAGGGACTGCTTGTCGCCGAACGCCGCGTACAGACTCGGGGCGCCGATGCCCATGACGCGGGTGAGGTCGGAGACGGAGGTCGCTTCGTAGCCGTGCTCCCAGAAGGCGAGGACCGCCTTCTCCAGCGCGGTCTCGCGGTCGAAGGACCGGGGCCGGCCGCGCTGCCTGGTCCCCGCCCCGGTCTTCGTCTCGGTCCCCTCGCTGCCCACCATGGAGTGAATTGTATAGCGGGTACTAGAGAAATGTCGGCGGGCTGTTGTACGGTTTTTCTGTAGCGACCACTAGATAAAGGGGAAGGGGCGCCGACATGGGCGTACTCACGGGCAGGACGGCTCTCGTCACCGGTGGCAGCAGGGGGATCGGGCGGGGCATCGCCGAGCGGCTCGGCCGGGACGGGGCGCGGGTGGCCGTGCACTACGGAAGCAACGCGGCGGCGGCGAAGGAGACGGTGGCCGCGATCGAGGCGGAGGGCGGCTCGGCGTTCGCCGTCGAGGCGGAGCTCGGGGTGCCGGGGGACGCGCAGAGGCTCTGGGAGCGGTTCGACCGGCACGCGGACGGGCTCGACATCCTGGTGAACAACGCGGCGATCGGTACGTCACGGGCGTTCGGCGAGATCGACGAGGCGGAGTACGACCGGGTGTTCGCGGTGAACGTGAGGGCGCCCCACTTCATCACCCGGCTGGGCGCCCAGCGGCTGCGGGACGGCGGCCGGGTGATCAACGTGTCCTCCGGCCTCGCGCGCAACGCGGTGATGCCGGACAAGATGGCGTACGCGATGACGAAAGGCGCGCTGGACGTCTTCACCCGCGATCTCTCCAAGGTGCTGGGCCCGCGCGGAATCACCGTGAACTCGGTGGCCCCCGGCATCATCGACACCGACAGCAACGCGGACTGGCTGCGCACGAGCGACGAGGCGCGGGCGGGGGCTTCGGCGATATCGGCCCTGGGGCGCGTGGGCACCCCGGAGGACGTCGCCGACGTGGTGTCCTTCCTCGCCTCGGACGCCGGGCGCTGGGTCACCGGGGCGTGGCTGGACGCGACAGGGGGCTCCCTGATGTAGGTCCGCGACGGATGGTCACCGGCTGGAGGGCGACCAGGGAGGGGCGAGCACGGAAGCTGGACTCCGTCGGGCCATGGGGAGAACGGCGAGGGGCCGTTGATTGCACCGGCGCGGACGGAGGTGTCGGGCGAGACCGGCGGGGCCGATTCTGGTAGATTGGTCTATACCACATATCGTTTCCTTTCGGGTTCCAGTTGAGTCCCCCTCCAGATCGGCAGGCCCAGCGTGGAAGTTGTCATCGTTCCGGACGCCCAGGCAGGCGGCGAGATCATCGCCGAGGCCATGGCGGAGCTGCTCCGGCGCAAGCCCGACGCCCTGCTCGGCGTGGCCACCGGCTCGACCCCGCTGCCCATTTACGAGGCGCTGGCGGCGAAGGTCGGCTCCGGTGCCGTGGACGCCTCGCGGGCCCGGATCGCGCAGCTCGACGAGTACGTGGGGCTGCCGGCCGAGCATCCCGAGTCCTACCGGTCGGTGCTGCGCCGGGAGGTGCTGGAGCCGCTGGGGCTGAGCGTCGAGGCGTTCATGGGACCTGATGGCACCGCCCCGGACGTACCGGCGGCGTGCGAGGCGTACGACAGGGCGCTGGCGGCGGCCGGCGGGGTGGATCTGCAGATCCTGGGCATCGGGACCGACGGGCACATCGGGTTCAACGAGCCGTGCTCCTCGCTCGCCTCGCGCACCCGGATCAAGACGCTGACCGAGCAGACCCGCGTCGACAACGCACGGTTCTTCGAGGGCGACATCGAACAGGTCCCGCACCACGTCATCACCCAGGGCATCGGCACGATCCTGGAGGCGCGGCACCTCGTGCTGCTCGCCACGGGCGAGGGCAAGGCCGACGCGGTCGCGGCGACGGTGGAGGGCCCGGTCGCCGCGGTCTGTCCGGCCTCGGCGCTCCAGTTCCACCCGCACGCCACGGTCGTGGTCGACGAGGCGGCGGCGTCCAAGCTGAAGCTCGCGGACTACTTCCGGCACACGTACGCCAACAAGCCGGACTGGCAGGGGATTTAAGGCACTCTCCGGTGTACGAAGGTGCCGGGCCATCCCTCGCGGGACGGCAGATC